>JANMWW010000197.1:0-6300 GCA_031394155.1 Chloroflexota bacterium
CCAAGGCGGGCTGGGATTCACTGTCCACGCCGGACGATGCCGATGGGCTCGCGACGGATCTGCGTCCGTACGCGGCGATCGCCGAGGCGCTGCGCGAAGGGCGCGACGTTCCGGGGCTCGACGCGTTCGCGCAGGCGCTCGGCGCCACTGCATCGCTTCTCGATCACCTGCCGGATCGCGCGAGCGTGATCTACGAGGACCTCATCGAGCTCGAGCTCGCGCACGACGCACACGAAGCGCAGGCCGATGAGCGCCGCGAGGAGCTGCGCGAGCAGGGGTTACCCGCGGCCGCGTTCCCGCCGCCGTATGTCTCGCGCACCTCGCTCGAGGAAGCCGCTGCATCGCGTGGCGGCGTGCGCGTGAGTCCGGGCCCAAAAGTCAATCAGCTCCGCCTTGGCTGGTCCGGCGTCACCTCGTACGCCGGCCGTCTCGACACATTCCTGCGCGAGGTGGCGGCGCAGACCGGCGGCGGGACGCGGATCGTCGCGACCCCTCAGGCCGCGCGCCTGTCCGAGCTGCTGGCTGACCGTGGCGTCATGGCGTCGCCGCATGACGAGATGGCCGTTGCGCCGGATCCCGGATCCCTCGTGCTCGCGCGCATCGGGCTGGCGGAGGGTTTCGCCGTGCCGGAGCTCGGCCTTCGGGTCTTCACCGACTCGGAGGTCTTCGGCTTCCGTAAGCCGCGCCATCCCGAGCGGCGTCGAAAGCGCGTCGCGCTCGGCTCGTTCCTCTCCGATCTCAAGCCAGGTGATCACGTCGTGCACGAGGAGCATGGCATCGCGCGTTTCGAGCGTTTCGTCACGAAGGAGATCGCCGGCGTCGTACGTGAGTACCTCGAGCTCGCGTTCGCGGGCACGGACGTCGTCGCGCTGCCAACGGAGCGCGTCGACCGCGTCACGCGATACGTCGGTGGCACGCCGCCGGCGTTGTCGGCGCTTGGCGGCCGGGAGTGGGCCGCGACGAAGCGCAAGGCGAAGAAGGCGGTCGAAGAGATCGCGCGCGAATTGCTCGTGCTGTACGCGGCGCGCGAGACGATCCGCGCGCACGCCTTCGGCCGCGACACGCCATGGCAGATCGAGATGGAGAACGCCTTCCAGTTCACGGAGACGCCCGATCAGCTCCAGGCGATCGAGGACACCAAGCAGGACATGGAGCGCGGCCGCCCGATGGACCGGCTCATCGTCGGAGATGTCGGATATGGCAAGACCGAGGTCGCGCTCCGCGCCGCGTTCAAAGCGGTGCAGGACGGGAAGCAGGTCGCCGTGCTCGTGCCGACGACCGTGCTCGCGCAGCAGCACTACGAGACCTTCGTCGAGCGCCTGGAGACCTTCCCCGTCCGCGTCGCGATGCTGTCCCGCTTCAAGACGCCCCCGGAGCAGAAGGAAGTCGTCCAGCAGATCGTGAGCGGCGAGGCAGATGTCGTCATCGGCACGCATCGTCTCTTGCAGAAGGACGTGCAGTTCCGGGACCTCGGCCTCCTCGTGATCGACGAGGAGCACCGCTTCGGCGTGAAGCACAAGGAGCGCCTCAAGCAGCTGCGCACCGAGGTGCACGTGCTGTCGATGACCGCGACGCCGATCCCGCGCACGATGCACATGGCGCTCTCGGGTGTGCGCGACATCAGCGTCATCGAGACGCCGCCCGAGTCGCGCCAGCCCATCGAGACGCATGTCGTCGAGCGCACCGACGACGTGCTGCGCGAGGCGATCATGCGCGAGCTCGATCGCGGCGGGCAGGTCTACTACGTGCACAACCGCGTTCAGGGGATCGAGCACGAGACGCAGCGCCTGCGAGCCCTCGTCCCGAAGGCGCGCTTCGTCGTCGCTCACGGTCAGATGGACGAGCGGCGCCTCGAGCGCGTCATGGTGGAGTTCGCGGACGCCGAGCACGACGTGCTCGTGTGTACGACGATCATCGAGTCCGGCCTCGACATCCCCAATGTGAATACGATCGTCATCGACCGCGCTGGCCATCTCGGCCTCGCGCAGCTCTATCAGCTTCGCGGCCGCGTCGGTCGCAGCGCGGCCAAGGCGTACGCCTACCTGCTGCACTCAAAGGACGAGCGCCTCACCGAGGACGCGCGCAAGCGACTTCAGGCAGTCTTCGAGGCATCCGAGCTGGGCGCCGGCTTCAAGATCGCGATGCACGACCTCGAGATCCGCGGAGCGGGGAACATCCTCGGCGCGGAGCAGCACGGCCACGTTGCGGCGGTCGGCTTCGAGCTGTACACGCAGATGCTCGAAGAGGCCGTGAACGAGCAGCGCGGCGCACCTCGGCAGGCCGACCTGCCCGAGATCGTCGTCGACCTGGCCCTGTCCACCGCGATCCCCGATGACTACGTGCCGAGCCGCCAGCGAAAGCTCGAGCTGTATCGCCGGATCGCCGAGCTGCGTTCGCTCGAACAGCTCGGTGCGCTGCGGGACGAGCTGCGCAATCGCTACGGCCCCCCGCCGGACCCGGTGCGCAACCTTCTGTACGGTGTCGAGGTGAAGCTGCGGGCAGTCGCTGCCGGCGCGACCGAGGTCCGTGCCCGCGGGCCTGAGCTGAGGCTCGTCCTCGGCGCGGACCTCACGACGGAGCGGCGCACCGCCCTGGTGCGCGCGTTCCCGAAGGTCCAGGCGGGCCAGCGCCAGATCCGGCTGTCGGTGCTCGATACCCGCGGCGACTGGCGCGACGCGCTCACTCGCATGCTCGACCTGGTGGCGGCGTGAGGATCGGCGTCGATCTCGACGACGTCATCGCGATCTGCGCCGTGCCCTACCTGCGGCGCTTCGCGCAGGAGTACAAGGTCGAGCTCCCGGACGACAAGGAGATCGGCTGGCATCTGCTGCGCGACATGGACAAGCACGTCTCGGCCGAGGAGCGCGACCGCTTCCGGCTCAAGCTCTACGACGGCACCTTCTTCAGCCAGCTCGAGATCTATAAGGAGAGCCCGGCGGTCCTCGAGCGGCTCGTCCAGAGGGGCGACGAGATCTTCTTCATCACCGCGCGGGCCGAGCGCCGGCGCATGGTGACCGAGACCTGGCTGCGCGAGAAACGGATCCTCGACTACGCAAAGGCGGTGCACCTGAAGCCGTACGGCGAATTCCGGCCCGATCAGCCGCGCGGCCGTTATGACCCCGAAGGCTCGGCCGCGTACAAGATGCGGCTCGCGCTCGAGCTCGGTCTCGATGTCTTCTGCGAGGACGACACGATCATCGCGCAGACGCTCGCGGATGCCGGAGTGAGGGTGCTCCTCTTCGACCACCCGTGGAACCGCGATGTGTCTCACGAGCGCATTACGCGCGTGAGTGGCTGGACCGAGGTCGCGACGCTCCTCGGCGTATGACCACCTTCTTCTTCGTCCGCCACGGCGAGAGCGAGGCCAACCTCGCGCGGATCTTCTCGGGCCGCCGCGACAGTCCGCTCACCGAGCGCGGTCGCGCGCAGGCGGTCACCGTCGCCGACGCGCTCGATGACGTCCCCTTCGACCGGATCGTCGCAACGCCGCTCTCGCGCTCGCTCGACACCGCGCTCGTCATCGCGCGCCGCCGGAAGATGCCAGTCGACGTCGTGCGCGACCTGGTCGAGATCGACGTGGGGGAGAAGACCGGAGCGACGTTCGACGAGATCGCCGGCCTGCCCGAGTGGAAGGACGACGGCTTCAAAGCCTGGCCAAAAGGGGAATCCTTGGAACAGGTGATCGCCCGTTCATTGAACGCGCTGAAAGCGATCCATCGAGAGACGCCTGGCGGGACCATTCTGGTCATCGGTCACGGCGGCGTGACGCGCATCCTCGTCTCGCACTTCCTCGGCATCCTCCCGAAGCTCGATACGTCGCGCCAGACCAACACCGCGGTGACGGTGATCGTGACCGACGGCGATACGGGCCGCGTCGAGCGGCTGTTCGAGAGCGCGCACGTGGCGGACGCGCCGCCGCGGACCAAGTAACCTTCGTCCGTGGCCACCACGACGAAGGACCTCGCCGCGAGCATCCGCGACATCCCGGACTTCCCCAAGCCGGGCATCCTTTTTAAGGACATCACCACGCTTCTGAAGGACGGGCAGTCGCTTCGCGCCGCGATCGACGGGCTCGACGACAAGATCGGCAAGCGAGCGGTCGACGTGGTCGTGGGCATGGAATCGCGCGGTTTCATCTTCGGCGCTCCGATCGCATACAAGCGCGGCGTCGGCTTCGTGCCGGTCCGCAAGCTCGGGAAGCTCCCGGCCGACGTCGTGTCGGTCGAGTACGACCTCGAGTACGGCTCGGCCACGCTCGAGATGCACAAGGACGCGATCAATCCGGGTGCGAAGGTGCTCATCGTCGACGACCTGCTGGCGACGGGTGGGACCGTGGCCGGCACGATCGAGCTGGTCAAGCAGCTGAAGGGCGAGATCGTGGCCTGCGCCTTCCTCATCGAGCTCACGGCCCTTCATGGGCGCGACAAGCTCGGTGGGTATGACGTCGTTACACTTATCTCGTATTAGTCAGTGACCTGCGGAGGCCCGCTTGGTCCTTTGAGCTAAAGGAGGACCGATGACCGCGGCCCCACTCATGCCCGAGATCCACATCGCAGAGCAGGTCCCCGCCACCGAGGTGCGCGCGTACTTCTCGCAGGATCGCCTGCTCAACGCGTATGCGCTTGCGGATCTCGACGGCGCCGATGTCGAGCGCGCGCGATGGTGGACCGCGTCACGCGCGAACACGATCGTCGCGGCCGCGCTGGTCGTCGAAGCGCTCGCGTTCCGCCCGTGTTTCGCGACCGGCGATAGCGAAGCACTCACGCGGATCTTCCGCGAGGGCGTCCGCGAGCCACGGCTCGTCGTGTCGATGCCGCCCGCGGGACGGCTCGCGGTCGAGGCGACGTATCGCTTCGAACGACTGGACCGCATGAATCGCATGGTCGTCGACCTGCACTCGTTCCGCCCGCGTGTCACGCACACCGTGACGCGCCTCGGTCCGGACGAGCTCGGCGATGTCATCGATCTGTACGGCCACGCGTCGCGCAGCTACTTCACGCCCGACCGCATGGGACGCGAGATCTACTTCGGCATCTACGCTGGGTCGACGCTCGTGTCCGCCGCGGGCACGCACGTGCGCACGCAGCGCTCGAACGTCGCGGCGGTCGGCAACGTGCTCACGCGCGTCTCGTATCGCGACCGTGGCATGGCCACATCGGTCACGTCGGCGGTCACCTCCGCGGCGCTCGAGGAGCACGCCGACGTCGTGCTCAACGTGCGACAGGACAACGAACCCGCGATCGCGGTCTATCAACGTCTCGGGTACCGAACACATGCACCGTTCGTCGAAGGGCCGGCTATACGGCGGAGCGCCTTCGATCGACTACTTGGGAGGATCAAATGACCACAGCGACCACACCGAAGAACGACGTCGCCGATCTGTCTCTCGCCGACGCCGGCAGCCGTCGCGTCGAATGGGCCGGGCGCGAGATGCCGGTCCTGCGAGCGATCCGCGCGCGGCTTGCCAAGGAGAAGCCGTTCGAAGGCCTGCGCATCGCGGCATGCCTTCACGTGACCACCGAGACCGCGAACCTCGCACTCGCGCTGCGCGACGGCGGCGCGTCGGTCGCGATCTGCGCGTCGAACCCGCTGTCGACGCAGGACGACGCCGCGGCGGCGCTCGTCGCGAACGACGGCATCAGCGTGTTCGCGCGCAAGGGTGAGGATCGCGACACGTATTTCCGGCACATCAACGCCGTGCTCGAGACGAAACCGCAGATCACGATGGACGACGGCGCCGATGTCGTGACGCTCTTGCACACGGATCGGAAGGATCTGCTGCAGTACGTGAAGGGCGGCACGGAAGAGACGACCACGGGCGTGATCCGCCTGCGCGCGATGTCCGCCGAGGGCGTGCTCGCCTATCCCATCGTCGCTGTGAACGAGGCGCAGACCAAGCACATGTTCGACAACCAGTACGGCACCGGCCAGTCGGCGGTCGACGGGATCCTCCGCGCGACGAACATCCTCCTCGCCGGAAAGACGGTCGTCGTCTGCGGCTACGGCTGGGTCGGGCGCGGCATCGCGGAGCGCTTCCGCGGCATGGGCTCGCTCGTCGTCGTCACCGAGATCGACGCGCTTCGCGGCCTCGAGGCCGCGATGGATGGCTACCGCGTCATGCCGGTCGCCGAGGCGGCGCGCATCGGCGACCTCTTCATCACGGCGACGGGCAACGTGAACGTGATCAGCCGCCAGCACTTCACGCTGATGAAGGACGGCGCCATCCTCGCGAACGCCGGTCACTTCAACGACGAGATCGAGCTCGGCGCTCTCGAGAAGCTCGCGAAGGGAAAGCGCGAG
>JANMWW010000232.1:0-4147 GCA_031394155.1 Chloroflexota bacterium
CGTTCACCGGCCGGGTCACATTCAAGGCGTACATGCTCTTTCTGACCGCGTGGTTGCTCCTCGTCTACTTCCCGTTCGTCCACATGATCTGGGGCGGCGGTAGGCTCGCTCAGCAAGGTGTCCTGGACTTCGCCGGCGGCATCGTCGTCCACGCGATCGCCGGAACGGCTGCACTCGCTTCGGTCCTGTACGTCGGGCGGCGGAAGACGGTCGACAGTGGACCGCACAGCATTCCACTGGTGGCGCTCGGGACCGGCCTCCTCTGGTTCGGTTGGTATGGCTTCAACGCCGGCAGCGAGTTCCGGGTGGACGCCGTCACTGCGGTCGCTTTCCTCAACACCGATATCGCCGCGTCGTTCGCCGCGATCGTGTGGCTCGCGATCGACTGGAACCGCGCGAGCAAGCCGAAGTTCCTGGGTCTCTTGACCGGTGCCGTTGCGGGCCTCGCCACGATCACTCCGGCAGCCGGATACGTATCCCCGACGACGGCCGTGATCATCGGCTGCGTGGCCGGAGCGGTGTGTTACGCCGCGGTCGCGCTCAAGAATCGCCTCCAGCTCGATGACGCACTCGATGTCTGGGGCGTTCATGGCGTTGGAGGCACGCTCGGCATCCTGATGCTCGGCCTATTCGCGACAAAGACTTTTAATCCGGCCGGCGCCGATGGCCTTCTCTCGGGGAACCCGGGTTTCTTTGTAGCGGAGCTGGGGGCGGTCGCGCTTGCGTCGGTCTGGGCCTTCAGCTTCACGTACGCGATGCTCTGGCTCATTGACCGGATCACGCCCGTGCGCGTCGATGCCGACGCCGAAGAGCGGCTCGACGAGGCGCTTCACGGCGAGCACGCGTACGTCGGAGAGCTCTAGCCCGCGATGCTTCTGACGATCGCATCGCTGCTGGAGGGATACCGCAACGGGTCGCACACGCCCTCCCGTGTCGTGGACGAGCTTCTCTCGCGGAGCGACGCGGGCAGCTATGCGCCGACCTGGATCCACCGGCTTGACGGCCGCGCTCTGCGGCTCCGCGCGACGCAGCTCGAAGAGCGACTGACCGCCGACCCGCGCGCGATCGACCGCCTGCCCCTCTTCGGCATTCCGTACGCGGTGAAGGACAACATCGATGTCGCCGGCCTGCCGACGACCGCTGGCTGCGCCGAGTTCTCGTACGTTGCCGATCGCTCCGCGACGGTCGTTGAGAAGCTCGAGGCCGCGGGCGCGATCCTCGTGGGAAAGACGAACCTGGACCAATTCGCCACCGGTCTGGTCGGGACGCGCTCGCCCTACGGCATCGTTCCGAACTCGTTCCTGCCCGAGTGGATCTCCGGAGGCTCGAGCTCCGGCTCGGCAGTGGCCGTTGCCCGTGGCCGGGCAGCGTTCGCGCTTGGCACCGATACGGCTGGCTCGGGGCGCGTGCCCGCGGGGCTGAACAACATCGTCGGGCTGAAGCCATCCCGTGGCCTGGTCAGCGCCCGCGGTGTGGTGCCGGCCTGCCAGTCGCTCGACTGCGTCTCATTGTTCGCGCTCTCTGTCCCGGACGCCCTCGCGGTGCTCGATGTCGTCCGCGGTCCCGACGCCGGCGACCCGTACTCCCGGTCGCTGGCGCTCTGGCCCGACGCGTGCCCGACCGAGGTCCGCATCGCAGTTCCCGATCCGCTGGAGTTCTACGGCGACGATCAGGCGCGGCAGGCTTTCGACCGGGCACTCGAGCTGCTCGACGCGTGCGGCGGCCGGCGCTCGCACTTCGACATCGCGCCGTTCCTCGAGGCCGCCGCTCTCCTGTATGAGGGACCGTGGGTCGCCGAGCGGATGGCGGCGATCCGAGTCTTTTTCGAGAGTCACGCCGCCGCTATGCATCCGGTCGTCCGAGAGATCATCAGCGGCGCCGCGAAGTACAACGCGACCGATCTGTTCCAGGGTGAGCGGCGCCTCGCTGAGCTGCGAAAGGCGACCGCGCGCGTGTGGGACTCCGCCGACGTGCTCGTCGTGCCCACCGCGCCGACGGCGTATCGCATCTCTGACGTGCTCGCGGATCCGTTCCGGACGAATCGGCGGCTCGGCCACTACACCAACTTCGTCAACCTGCTCGATCTGGCGGCGCTCGCGGTGCCGTCCTCCATGCGCGCCGATGGCCTGCCCATAGGCATCACCCTCATCGGGCCGGCCGGCAGCGACCGCATGCTCGCGGACCTGGGTCAACGTTTCCACCAGCGGACGAATCTCACGCTCGGCGCGCTGGCCGAGGCCCTCCCTCCGCCCGTCGCCCTTCCGCGCGGCGAGGATGGCGTTTCGGTGGCGGTGGTCGGCGCGCATCTGCGCGGCCTGCCACTCAATGGCGAGCTCATCGAACGTGGCGCGCGCCTCGAGCGCACCGCGCGCACCGCGGCCAAGTACCGTCTCGTCGCGCTTCCCGGCACGACGCCGCCGAAGCCCGGCCTTGTCCGCGACACTGCCGCCGGGGGCGCGATCGAGGTGGAGGTCTGGAGGATGCCCGCCACCAGCTTCGGCTCCTTCGTGACGAAAATAGCCTCGCCGCTTGGCATCGGGAGCATCGAGCTCGACGACGGAGATCGTGTGCAGGGGTTTCTCTGCGAGAGCTGGGCCTCGGTGGGAGCGACGGATATCACGCGCTTCGGCGGGTGGCGCGCATACCTGAAGTCAGAGGGCAGCTGAGGACGGCAGCCTGTTCTTGATCGGGTCCTCAGCGCGCCGCTTTCTTTACGAGCCCGGCGATCTTAGCCTCGCCTGCGGGCGTCAGCTCCTTCACCGCGAAGGCCGTCGCCCACAGCTCGCCGTCGTCGAGGGTCGCCGTGTCGTTGAAGCCCAGCGTGGAATACCTCGCCTTGAACTTGGCCTTGTCCTGGAAGAAGAGGACGGCCTTGCCCGCTTTGTTGGCGTAGGCAGGCATCCCGTACCAGGTCGTCGATGAAAGCGCTGGCGCGTTGGCCTTGACGATCGCGTGGATCCGCTTCGCGATGCCGCGGTCCGGCTCGACCATCGCGGCGATCTTCGCGAGCAAGGCGCTTTCGCCCTCCAAGCCACGCGCGGCCGCCTTCTGATCTTCGATGGTCTCCTTCAGCGCGGCCTTTTCCTCGGCCGTGAGTCCCGGGCTCCTAGCGGACTTCGCCGCGGTCTTCTTTGCCGGTTTCTTTTGAGGCATGTCTGCTGACCTCCTGCGCGCCCGCGGCGTTGAGCCGCGGCTCCGAACGGATCTGTGCTCCGACGCTCACTTTAGTGGGTCGCGGAGCGCCAGGATGCGCTGCGTCAGGCGCCGACTGTGACAACGAAATCACTCGCTAAACGGATGCGCTTCCTCTGCTTGTTGCGCGGAGCGTCGACGCGTAGCGCGCTCATCGTTCCGCAGTCGGCGATCGCCGTCATCGGGACGAGGTAGACGAGGCGGGTTTCGGGACAGTAGACGTCGAAGGCATCGACTTCACCGTGATATGGCGCTCCATTGCGACGACGTGCATCGGTGCTGCATACGCGGAAGACGATGCGGCCGTTTCGCAGCCGACCAGTCTTGCATTGCACGCGTTCGAGAGTTCCGTCGCCCTTATTCATCGCGATGTCGTAGCGGGAGGCGGCCGACAGTGGTCGGAGCAGGCGTCTTCCGGAACGCGTGAGGGCCAAGATGACCTCGAGCTCGCTCACGTCGCCCTGCGCCGTCGTGTTGCGTGTCAACTCGTGTCCCGGCCGGGACTAACGATGAAACGGATGGGCCTTGCTGCCGGCTCCATAGTTGTATCTTACAACTGACAGTACACTGCGGTCACGTGAAGAGGCTCACGGTGGACCAGGTTGCTATTCGCTTGGCGCGTCATCCTGAGCTAATCCGGCGCTGGCTTCGATCGGGCAAGCTTCGAGGCGAACGAGTCGGCTGGAGTTGGACCGTCACGCCGAGTGAGGTCGAGCGATTCACCCGTTCGCAGCCGGGAAGGCGTCGTCGCTAGCGATATACTTGGGTCGGCTCAAGCGAGCCGTTTGCGGAAGTGGCTCAGTTGGTAGAGCACAACCTTGCCAAGGTTGGGGTCGCGGGTTCGAGTCCCGTCTTCCGCTCAGATGTTGACACAGGGTCGCCCGCCGACTCTGTAGCAGTTTTCCGAGCGAGCACCGCCTCTACGTAGGGCTCCCAGTGAGGCAACGCCTTGAAG
>JANMWW010000376.1:0-2896 GCA_031394155.1 Chloroflexota bacterium
GAGTACGCGTGCATCCAGGGATGGGGCATCTTCGACGGGCCGAACGACGCAGCATCGGTCCAGGCGATCGCGGGATGGCGCGCGAACGCGGTGCGCGTTCCGATGAACGAGGACTGCTGGCTCAACCTCAACGGATCGCCGGCCGCGTATTCCGGCGCGACTTACCAGCAGGCCATCAAGAGCTACGTCTCCTTGCTGAACCAGAACGGCCTTTACGCCATCCTCGAGCTCCACTGGACCGCACCGGGAGCGCAGAAGGCGACCGGCCAGCAGCCGATGCTCGACCGCGATCACTCCGTCGCGTTCTGGACGCAGGTCGCGACCGCGTTCGCCGGGAACGACCGCGTCATTTTCGAGCCGCACAACGAGCCCTACCCCGACGGCAACCGCGACACAGCCGCAGCGTGGCGCTGCTGGCGTGATGGCGGCACGTGTTCCGGCGTGTCCTTCCAGGCAGCTGGAATGCAGGAGATCGTCACAGCGATCCGCGCGACCGGCGCGACGAACGTGATCGCTCTCGGCGGCGTCCAATACTCCAACGCGCTCTCGCAGTGGCTCGCCTACCGTCCGTCGGATCCGCTGAACAACCTGGCCGCGGCATGGCACATCTACAACTTCAACGTGTGCAATGCGACGAGCTGCTGGGACGGTACGGCCGGCGTCGTGCTGGGACAGGTCCCGGTCATCGCGACCGAGATCGGCGACGATTCGTGCAACGCGACGTTCATGAACGCGCTCATGGGCTGGCTGGACGCCCACGGCTCGGGCTATCTCGCTTGGACGTGGGACACCTGGGGGACCGCGTGCGGCGACATCGCGCTCATCAAGGACTACGGCGGCACGCCGACCACCTATGGCCAGATCTACAAGACGCATCTCGCGGCACGCTGACCCGAGAGCGGTCGGCTAAAGGAGGGTCGCGGCGCGCTCGGGTCCGATGCCGACCATGCCAACGGGCGCGCCGACCGTCGCTTCGATCTTCTTCAGATACGCACGCGCGGCCTCCGGGAGATGCGCGCGGTCGGCGACACCATCGAGGGGCGTGTACCAGCCGACGCACTTCTCGTACACCGGCGTCGCACGCTCGAGCACCGCCGTCGGCGGCATGTCCGTCGTGCGTTTCCCGTCGAGCTCGTACGCGACGCCGAAGGGGATGTCCCTGTACGCGCCGAGCACGTCGAGCTTTGTCACGGCGATCTCGGTGAACGCGTTGAGGCGATGGGCGTGGCGCGCCGCGACCGCGTCGAACCAACCCACGCGCCGCGGGCGGCCGGTGGTGGCGCCGTACTCGTTGGCCATCTCCCGCAGCGCGTCGCCTTCCTTGCCCGTCATCTCGGTCGGAAAGGGACCCTCGCCCACGGCGGTGGAGTACGCCTTCACCACACCGATCACGCGGGTGATGTAGCGCGGCGGGATTCCCGCGCCCACCGCCGCGCCGCCGGCGAGCGGGTTCGACGACGTGACGTACGGGTAGATACCCCAGTCGAGATCGCGCATCGCGCCGAGCTGTCCCTCGAGCAGCACGCGCGCGTCGGTGCGTACGGCCTCCTCGACCAACGGGAGCGTGTCGGCGATGCGGTCGCCGAGCGTCGCAGCGGCCGCGAGCACCTCGTCCGCGACCGCACGGGCGTCGAGCGGCGCATCGCCGAATCGCCCGAGCATCGTGATCTTCGCCTCGAGCTCATGGGACACGCGCTCGCGGAAACGGCGCTCGTCACGCACCTCGTAGATCTGGATGCCGTGGCGCGCGACCTTGTCAGCGTACGCAGGCCCGACACCTTGACCCGTTGTGCCGAGCTTCTGCCGCCCACGCTCGCGCTCGTCGAGACGGTCGAGCAGCGTGTGCCACGGCATGAGGAGATGCGCGCGATCGCTGATCCGCAGATTGGCGGTGCTGATGCCGTGTGACTCGAGGTTGCGCAGCTCCTCGCAGAGGACCTGGAGGTTCACGACCGTTCCGGTGCCGATGATGCAGAGCGCGTTCGGATTGAAGATCCCGGATGGCACGAGGTGGAGCTTGAACGTGCCGTGTTGATTCACGACCGTGTGCCCGGCGTTGTTGCCACCCTGGAACCGGATGACGACATCTGCCTCCTGCGCCAGGAGGTCGGTGATCTTGCCTTTTCCCTCGTCTCCCCACTGGGCTCCGACGACGGCGGTGACGGGCACGTGGTCGAATGCTAGCGACTGCCGACGATCACAGCACCGAGCTTCGCGAGCTCGACCAACGTCTGCCTGCGCGGCGGATCGGTCAACCACCAGCGATCTGGATTCCACTGCGGGTCGACCGCGGGGTGATTGAGGAACGAGAGTCCAGATGACGCGAATGCTTGAGAGAAGAGGATCGACGCGCGCCGCTGATGGAACGGACTCGTGACGAGGATGGCCGTGTGCAGCCCGCGCTGCTTCATGAGCGCCGCGGTGAAATCAGCGTTCTCCTCCGTGCTCGCCGAGAGTGGCTCGACGAGGATCGCTTCGGCCGGGACACCCAGCCGCACGGCATCTCGTTTCATGAGCTCGGCCGAGCTGACGGACTCCGGGTCGAGCGAGGCACCCGAGAAGAGGATGAGCGGCGCGAGCTTCTGCTTCCACAGGCTGACAGCCATCGCCGTCCGTGGACCGTTGTCGCCGGACACGGCGACGATCACATCAGCCTGCGTCAGCGGATCCTCGGTCGCGAGCCAGTGCCCGACGATCACGGGGCTGACGAGGGCCAACACGAACAGAAGGAGGATGGCGGTGAAGAAGCCGAGGAAAAAGGCGCGCACAGAACGAAAGTAACGGGGCGGTCCGCGCGAGGCATGAACGGACCTGCGGTCAACCGAGCTCGATCGTCTTCTTCAGGCCCTCGCGAATGCTGGTCTTCGGCTTCCAGAGGCCGTCCCGGATGGCCTTG
>JANMWW010000249.1:0-6334 GCA_031394155.1 Chloroflexota bacterium
CGACATCGAGCGCCGCCATCCTGGATTCCGCGGCCGCGTGCTCGATGAGAGCGGCCGGATCCGGACCTACGTGAACGTCTACATCGGCGAGGACGACGCCCGGAGCAAGGGCGGCACCGACGCGCCGGTACCCGAGGGCAGCGAGGTCATGGTCATTCCGGCGATGGCAGGCGGCGCATAACCGACGCAGCGCTTTGGGGCGCCCACCCACCGCAGGAGCTCGTTCTGTCGCCCGAGCTCCGCGATGCGATCGTCGCGCATGCGCGCGAATCGGATCCCAATGAAGCGTGCGGCCTGATCGCGGGTCGCGATCACGTGCCGACGCGCGTCATCCGCTGCGCGAACACGCACCCCCAGCCGATGACGCGCTACCTCATCGATCCGCGCGAGCAGCTGCGCGCGTTCCAGGTCATGGATGAGCAGGGGGAGGAGCTCGTCGCGATTTACCACAGTCACCCGGCTTCCCAGCCCTACCCCTCACCGACCGATCGCGCGGAGTCGCATTACCCGGATGCCGTGTACGTTCTCGTCTCCCTGCGCAGCCAGACGCCCGAGGTGCGCGCCTACCGGATAGAGGACGACGTGGTGCGCGAGGTGGCGCTGCCCTAGCGACCCGCGCCGGTGATGTGCCACGTCTGCGCGATCGCCGCCGCCTCATCGAGCGCTGTGTCGCGATCCGCAGGCTCGACCACCCGATACACCAGCGCCAGACCCTGAGCGCCCGGAACGGCCGTGAACTGGCGCCACAAGACGGTGCGCCCCTCATACGTGCCGCCGTAGCGATCGTCCACGACGACCATGCCGTTGATACGGGTGACGGAGCGCTCCCGCCACTCGTCCTTGAGCCCGACACGCTCCGGCTGAGCCACATTGTCTGCGTAGCTGTCGGCGGTGCTGAGCGCGGCGCCGCGTGCGCGCATGACCGTCAGCGTCGCGGTCGCCGATTCGAAGCCCGCCGCCTGGCCCGAGACGCCGGTCGCCGCGGACTTCCAGCCGTCGGGGAGCGTGAGGTCGAAGCCGAGCATGTCGAAACGCTGGCCCGTTGCCGGCGCCACGCTGTGACCAGTGGACGGCGAGACCGAGAACTCGGAGACCGTCTGCGGCACGACCGCGTAGCTCAGGAACCGCATGCGCGACACCTGATCTCCGAGGACGAGCGTGCCCAGGACCATCACGACGATGAAGGCGACTGTCGCGATGATCGGAGGCAGGATCCCTCGGATGTTCAGCGCGAGGCCGACGATGACGCGCAGCGCAAGCGCTACGACCACGATCGCCGCGATCGCGAGGGTCTCGTTCGTCGCGACAACGGTGACGAACGCTCCTGCGATCGGCGTGAGCACCATCGGCGCGGTCGCGAAGGTGAGTGCCGTGTAGAGCTGGTCGAGGCTGCCGCCCTTTCGTCCGAGCGCGCGCACGGCTCCGCTCGCGATCCACGCGGCCACCGCGCAGGTGACGGCCAGTCGTACGCCCAGCAGCGCCGCGTCGATGGTCATCCGCGAGACGAATGTCACCGGAGAGATGCCTTTTGAGGCAAGGACGAGAAGGTCCACGCCGACGGAGAGGCCGATCCCCGCCACGAGAGCGACCAGCACGCCTGCCAGGCCGTAGTGCTCCCGCGCGAGATCGCTGGCGAAGGAACGGGGACGGATCAAGGAGCGCCAGAGCTCGCTTCGGAACCAGGCGAGCTCGCTCGTGGATTCCCCTGCTTCCAACGACTTCAAGGTACGGTCGGTCGCCTCGCAGAGTTCGTTCCAAGGCTTGAGTGCAGCGCGATTGACAAAACTTGGGAACGACCGGCTTCAGGCCTCACTTCCGGCCGATGTGGCGATCGCATCGAGTGCGAACGTCTTCCACTTCTTCTATCCGCCGGTCGTCCCCGACGTGGTCTGGCCCTCTTCCGCCGAGGGCGTCGTCAATCGACCTCGAAGACTCCGAACAGTTTGTGCAGTCGGACCATGACGCCTCCTGTGCTGTGGTGCGTTGGTCTCTGATCCGTTCCGCGGAACATCTCTGTTCTACACCCATGAAAAAACTGGTAGCAGCGATCAGAGTTTGCTCAATCTCGCCGCTTCACGTCGAGAGGCCTCCGCATTCGCGCGCGAATGTCGGGCGCAACTTTTCGCACGTCGGGCCACCACGATTCATCCTCGTCCACGCCCGCCGCGGCCGCGCTTTCGACCAGCAGCGCGACCGCGCCGCGCAGGTCCGAGAGGCGGACGATCTCCGGCACGAAGCGGTCGTGCTCTTCGGTCTGGTTGTGATAGTTCACGTTCGGCAGCGCGATGGCGGTGGTGGTCCAGCCCATCCGCACGAACGCCGACGACTCGCACGTTCCGCCGGTGAGCAGCGCGCGCTGTGTGGGGATGCCCGCCTCCGCCAGGCGCTCGCGCGCGATGCGGAGGAAACGCTCGCCATCATTGCTGAACGTGTTGTAGACGTCGCCGGGCCGCACGACGACGCCCGCGCCGGGCCGTGCCGTCGCGAGCGCGCGGCTCGCCTCCAGTGATACGACGATCGCGTCTTTCGGAAGCAGTCCATCCTCCGCGACGAGACGCGCTCCGTAGAGGCCCGTCTCCTCCCCCCGTGTGAACACCGCGTGCACATCGTGCGGACGTGGATCATCCCGCAGCGCTGCGAGCGCGAGGACGACGACGGCGGCGAGTGCGAGGTCGTCCGCGGCACGCAGATGCAGCTCGTCGCCGCGAGCCTCGAACCCCGGCAGGTCGAGCGCCGCCCAGTGGCCGACGCGGATCGCCGCAGTGGCGCGGATGCGGCAGTGCCCGAGGGAGTTGTTTAGCGCGTCGGGCTCCGGCATGTAGTCGTCGAGTACCGCGCTGAACGGAGCCGCCTCGCCGTCGTCGTACACGATGGCGTTGACCTCGCGCGCGAAGAACCGCGCGTAGAAGCCGCCGAGGATGCGGGCGCGGCCTTCGTTCCCGTCCGCGCTGATGACCTCGAACGCGGGGTGATCGGTGTGCGCGAGGAGCGCCAACGACCGCATCGCGCGTCCGTGCTGGACCCGCGCGTGTAGCTGCCCATACGCGTCCGTCTCCGGTGCGATGCCAAGCGTCGCGAGCTCAGCGGCGATCGCGCGCATCGCGCGGAACTCGTGGAACGGGGCGGTGGGCGCTGACGCGATGCGCTCGACGGTCGCGAGCGTCGCGTCGATGTCCGGCAAGCGCGCCATCTGTGCCGAGGATATCGTCACCAGAGGTGCTCACCCTGTACGACACGCGGCGACGGCGCACCGTGCCGTTCCGACCGCGGGCCAAGCAGGTGACGATCTACGTCTGCGGCGTCACGCCGTACGACACGACCCATCTCGGTCACGCCCGCACGTTCCTCACCTTCGACCTCGTGGCGCGGCTGCTCGAGGCACGCGGGACGAAGGTGAAGTACGCGCAGAACGTGACCGATATCGACGAATCGATCTTGCAGCGCGCCACGCGCGACGGCGTCGACTGGCGCGAGCTCGGCCAGCGCGAGGAGCGCAAGTTCCTCGAGGACATGCGCGCGCTCGGCTGGCGCCGGCCCGACGTGATGCCGCACGCGACGCGCGAGATCGCGTCGATGCTGCGCCTGGCCGAGCGTCTCGAGGCGCGCGGGCACGCCTATCGTTCGGCCGGCGGCGGTCTCTACTACGACGTGTCGACCTTCCCGCGTTTCGGCGAGATCAGCCACCTCTCACCCGCGAAGATGCGCGCCATCAACGCGACGCAGGACGACGCGGCGCTCGATGCGCCCAAGCGGCGCGCGCCGCTCGACTTCGCGATCTGGCGTGCGGTCGACAGCGGACCGACGTGGCCGAGCCCCTTCGGACGCGGGCGACCCGGGTGGCACCTCGAGTGTTCCGCAATGTCGGAGCGCTACCTCGGTCTCCCGATCGATATCCACGGCGGTGGCAGCGATCTCGTGTATCCGCATCACGAGTGTGAGACCGCGCAGAGCGAGGGCGCGCGCTCGACGCCATTCGTCCGCCACTGGCTTCACGTCGCACCGGTGCGCCTGGGCGCGGAGAAGATGTCGAAGTCGCTTGGCAACATGATCTTCGTGCGCGTCGCCCTGCAATCGACGACGCCCCAGGCGCTGCGGCTCTATCTTTTTGACGTGCACTACCGGCGGCCGTTCGATCACGACGAGACCCGCCTTGCTCGCGCGCGCGAGCGCGTTGACGCGCTCGCCAAAAATCTGGGGCGCGGGGCGATCGGCCCGCTCGGACGCGACGTCGGCACGCGCGCGGTGCTTGCCGCTCTGGACGACGACCTGAACGCACCACGCGCGATGCGCGCGCTCGAGCGTGCGGCGCGGACCGCTCCGGTCGCGGCGAAGCCGTCGCTGCGCTTCATCGCTCGCCACGTGTTGGGGATCGCGTGATGGCGAACATCGGACCCATCGCGCTTCCAAAGGCCGGCACGCGATCATCGGGCCTCTTCACGTTCGCTGGCGACGAAAGTCTCGCCAAATACCGCTGGCCGTTCATCGCGATCTCCGGCGCGATAGCCGGACCGACGGTGCTGGTCACGGCTGGTATTCACGCGGCCGAGTACACGGGCACGCTCGCGGCGATCCGACTCGGCAAGATGATCGACGCGCGCGAGGTGCGCGGGACGCTGCTGATCCTCCCGCTGCTGAACCGGCCCGGGTTCTACGAGCGGAGCATCTACGTGAATCCCGAGGACAACGACAACCTCAACCGTCTCTTCCCCGGTGACCCGAACGGCACGTGGGGGCAGCGGTTCGCGCACCGTCTTCTCACCGAGATCATCACGAAGGCTGACAGTGCCATCGATCTGCACGCGGGTGATCTCATCGAGGCGCTCACACCGTTCGTGATCTACCGCGAGACCGGCGACGCCGCGCTCGACGCGCGCATCAAGAAGATGGTCGATGCCTATGGTGCGCAGTGGGCGGTGGCGAGCGCCCCGACCGGTGAGCGGCCCGGCTCGCTCTACGCGGTCGCGGCGTTGTCAGGCGTGGCCGCGATGCTCGCGGAGTCTGGCGGTAATGGACTCGCTATCGAGGCCGACATCGCGCGGCACGTGAACGGTGTCACGAACATCCTGAAGACGATCGGCACGCTCGGCGGCGCGCCCGATCGTGTCGCTCCGCCGACTGTCGTCAAGAGCTTCGACTGGCTCCGCTCGCCGGTCGAAGGCATCTTCCTCTCGCGGGTGAACGTCGATCAGCGCGTGACGAAGGGCGAGGTCGTCGGCGAGCTCACAGATCTCGTGGGCGAGCCGCTCGCGACCGTGAGCGCACCGGTGAGCGGCGTCGTCCTTTTCATCGTCACCAGTCCCGCGATCAAGAAGGACGGGCTGCTGCTCGCGGTCGGCGCGCTCTCGTCCACCTATCCTTGAGGTGCGGCCCGGTCGCCTAGCGGTCTAGGGCGCTTCCCTTTCAAGGAAGAGGTCATGGGTTCGAATCCCATCCGGGCTACAGAATTCATTCGAGAACTCGCGGGTTGCTCGTCCGCGGTATCGCTGCGCGATCCTTGGGCAGCGTTTCTCGAGGACGCCCGCTAACACACATGCGCAGACACCACTCTTGTTGACGCTCGAGAGGAATCCAGCAAGAGTGCGCGGCGTGCATCAAGCGAAACCCTTGCAGCTGTAGGTGGCGACCTACGTGCTGGTTCACGGTGCGTGGCACGGCGGGTGGTGCTGGCAGCGGCTGGCGCCGCTGTTGCGGACGGCCGGCCACGACGTGTACACACCCACGCTCACGGGGCTCGGCGAGCGCGCGCATCTGCTGACGCCGGCTGTCGACCTGGACACGCATGCCCAAGACGTGGCTGGCCTGCTCGAGTACGAGGATCTGCGGGAGGTCATTCTCGTCGGCCACAGCTACGCAAGCATGGTGATCACTGCCGTCGCCGAGCGCGCGGCCGAGCACCTGTCGCACCTCGTGTACCTGGACGCCTTCGTACCGCGAGACGGCGAGTGTGGGCTGGACTTTTTTTCACCGGAGGCGCAGAGCCGGATGCTGGAGCGGGCGCGCATCGAAGGTGAGGGATGGTATTTGCCGGCGCACCTGGGCGAGCGTCCCTTCGGCATCACTGATGAAACCGACATCGCTTGGGTGCGCAGCAAGTGCACCGCACATCCCCTCAAGACCCTGCAGCAACCGGTGCGGTACGCGAACCCCGCCGCTGCGGCTCTGCCGAGGACGTACATCCTCTGCACGGCGACGCCCATCTTCACCCGCTTCGCGGAGAGCGCTCGCCAGGAGGGACGTTTCGCCGGCTGGCGCTATCGCGAGCTGGATGCGGTCCACGACGCAATGGTCACGGCCCCGCTGGCGCTGGCAGACCTGCTGACCGAGGTCACCAGAC
>JANMWW010000379.1:0-10202 GCA_031394155.1 Chloroflexota bacterium
CGCACCCGGCGGCCTGGACCGCAACGAATCGGGGGAGCTTCCCCGGCGGCAGCCAGCCGATCGCCTGGAGCTCGGTGAACGCCTTCCACATGCCGATGAGACCGACGCCGCCACCGGTGGGATAGACGATCACATCGGGCAGCCCCCACTCAAGCTGTTCGACGAGCTCGAAGCCCATCGTCTTCTTGCCCTCGATGCGGTACGGCTCCTTGAGGGTGGAGGCGTCGTACCAGCCACGTTCGGCGCAGGCCTTCTTCACCACGGCGCCTGCGTCGGCGATCGATCCGGGCACGAGCCACACATCGGCGCCGTAGGCCGCGGTCTCGCGCTGGATCACCTGCGGCGTCGTCTCTGGCATGACGACGATGACGCGTATGGCCGCCCGCGCGCCGTACGCCGCCCAAGCCGCACCGGCGTTGCCCGCGGTGGGCAGCGCGATCGTCGTCACGCCGAGCTCCTTCGCGCGCGTGACCCCGAGCGCCGCACCGCGCGCCTTGAACGTGCCGGTCGGCAGCTGGCCCTCGTCCTTGATCTGAAGGAGATCGAGACCGAGCGCCTTCGCCAGACGCGGCGCCTCGAGCAATGGTGTGTTGTTCTCCCCCAGCGTGACGATGTTCGCCTCGTCGTCGAATGGGAGCAGCTCGCGATAGCGCCAGAGCGTCTGCGGCCGCGCGCGGAGGTCATCGCGTGTGACCGCGTCGTGTACGCGGCGCAGGTCGTATCGCACGAGCAGCGGCCCGCCATCATTCGAACAGGTCTGCTGGAGCGTACTGATCTCGAAGAACTCCGAGCAGCGCGCGCACTCGAGGTGCGTCGCCAAACGCTCGCTTCGCTCGCTAAACGGGGGCCCCTTCCCCCGGCTCAAGCGGCGCGTTCGATCTTTGCGCCGAGCGCTCGAAGGCGTTCGTCGAGATTCTCGTAGCCGCGATCGATCTGCTCGACGTTGTTCATGACGCTCTTGCCCTTCGCGCACATCGTCGCAGCGAGCAGCGCCATACCGGCACGGATGTCGGGGCTGCGGACCTCGCCGCCGTAGAGCTGCGACCGACCCACCACGACGACGCGGTGCGGGTCGCAGAGCACCAGGCGCGCGCCCATTCCCTCGAGCGAGCCGACCCAGTACATCCGGCCGGGGAACATCCATTCGTGGATCAGCACCGTGCCCTCGGCCTGCGTGGCCATTGCGGTCGCGATGCTCGTCAGGTCCGACGGGAAGCCTGGCCACACCTGCGACTGGACCTTGGGGATCGCGCCGCCGAGATCTTCTTCTATCTTGTAGCTCTCCTTGCCCTTCACGAAGAGATCGTCCCCACGCACCTCGGTCTCCACGCCGAGGCGCTGGAAGACCAGGCGCGTCATGCGCAGGTACTGCGGCACGGCGTTCTTGATCGTGATCTCCCCGTGCGTCATCGCGGCCGCGCCGATGAGCGAGCCGACCTCCATGTGATCGGACAGGATGGTGTGGTCAACGCCGCGCAGGCGTTCGGCGCCATCGATCGTGATGGTGTTCGTGCCGATGCCGTTGATGCGTGCGCCCATCCGCATGAGCGCCATCCCGAGCTGCTGCACGTGCGGTTCGCTCGCGGCGTTCCGGATGACGGTGCGTCCCTTCGCGAGCACCGCGGCCATCAGGGCGTTCTCGGTCGCGGTGACCGAAGGCTCGTCGAGGAGGATGTCCGCGCCGACGAGACCGCTGGTGTGTAAGCCGTAGCCGGACTGGGTGGCGTCGAGCTCCGCGCCGAGCTGGCGGAGCGCGAGGAAATGCGTGTCGTTACGACGGCGACCGATGACATCGCCGCCGGGAAGTCCGAGCTTCACCTTCTTCATGCGCGCGAGCAGCGGGCCAGCGAACAGCAGGGAGGTCCGGACCTCACCGGCGAGCGCCTGTGGGACCTCATGCGAGTTGAGCTCACCCGTGATCCGCACGGTGTGCGGATCGAGCTCCTCGACCTGCGCGCCGAGCGCGGAGACGATCTCGAGCATGCCGCGCACGTCGCGGATGCGCGGGAGGTTGCGCAGCGTGACCGGCTCGTCGGTGAGCAGCGCAGCCGCGATGAGCGGCAGCGCCTCATTCTTGTTTCCGGCGGGCGTGACCTCGCCGCGCAGAGGCGTGCCGCCTTCGACGATGAATCGCGCCATCGGCGGTCTAGCCTAGTACCCGACCGCGATCGCGGGCTTCAGCGCATCGACGCCGCCGCGAAGCTCGTTGGTACGTTCGTCCACCATGATCGCCTGCGGGCGTGCGAACCACGCCGACATGAGCGTCTCCTCTCTCACATCGATGACGTGACCCTGCTCCGCGAGCGCGGTCCGCACGCTCTCCGGGATGCGCGAGTCCGCGAGCAGGCCCTCACCCTCGTCGTGCACGCGGGGACGATTCACGGCGTCCTGCGGGCCGTCGCCGAAGTCGACGACGTTCACGATCGACTGCGTGACCGCGCTCATGATCTTGCGGCCGCCCGGCGCGCCCACCGCGAGCAGCGGACGGTCGTCCTTCACCAAGAGCGTCGGCGAGCCCGCCCATAGCACGCGCTTGCCCGGTGCGACCGAGTTCGGATGATCGGGGACCGGGTCGAACCAGGTCATCGTGTCGAGCAGCACCACGCCGGTGCCCTTCGGCACGAAGCCCGATCCGAACCCCTGCCCGAGCGTCTGCGTGAGCGCGACCATCGTCCGGTCGCCGTCGATCGCGTTGAGGTGCGTCGTGTGATCGGCGAGCTGCGAGAAGCGATGGAGGAACGCCGCGCGCAGCGCTTCAGCCACGAGATGGAGGTGATCGGCGCCGCCCTGCTCGTGCGCGCCGACCGGGAACGCCTCGAGGATCGAGAGAGCGCGCGCGACCGTCGGGCCACCGGTGAGGCCGGGCAGCGTGAGCACGCGATGGCCCCGGTACATCGTCGCGAGCGGTGGGGCCTCGCTCGGCGCGTAGCCGCGCAGGTCGTCCTCTGCGAGGATGCCGCCGCACGCGCGCACGCCGGCCACGATCTGCCTGCCGAGCTCGCCTTCGTAAAGGACGCGCGTCCCTTCCTTGGCGATCGCGTCAAGTGCTCGCGCGAGATCGGGCTGAATCAGCTTGTCCGACGGCTCGGTGCCGATCGGTGGACGCAGTGGCGCACCGGATGGCCGGAAGAAGATGCCCTTGCCATCGCCGGCCTTCGAGAGGCGCTCGTGATACAGAGCGAGCGAGAGGCTGATGTACCAGTCCACCTCGAAGCCCTCCCGCGCGATGCGGATGGCGGACTCCATCACGCGCGACCGTGGCAGTTTCCCAAAGTGCTCGAGCGCGAGACACAGCGCGGCGGGCTGGCCCATCACGCCGACCGAGAGCGGTCCTTCGAAATTCGCGTTGTCTTTCACGGCGGGCCACGCGTACATCCCCGAGCGCGCGCCGCCGCCAAGAAGCGTGAACATGTCGGGGCGCGCGGCCTTCGGCGCGCGCGTGCCGCCGTCGATCGACGCGACCGATCCATCGGCCTTGCGGATCACGAGACCGGCGATGCCGCCGATGCCGCTGGTGAACGGCTCGACGACACCCATGACGAACGCGGCCGCGACCGCGGCGTCGACGGCGTTCCCGCCATCGCGCATGACCTCCACCCCGGCCTCGGCCGCGAGGTGATGCTCGGCGGTCACCATCCCGGTGCGAGCGCGCGCCTCGGTCTTGGAGTGCAGCCACTCGCTGCGGACGACATGCATGCCCGGCGAGGATAGCCGCGGTCCCGCTGTGCCGCGCTCGCCTGCTTGTCGTAGTCTCGCTCGCGCCGTGGAATCCGCCGACCTGCTTCGCT
The DNA here is from genome assembly GCA_031394155.1 of Chloroflexota bacterium. GTDB lineage: Bacteria > Chloroflexota > Limnocylindria > P2-11E > P2-11E > CF-39. The sequence goes on from JANMWW010000379.1 coordinate 3,789, forward strand.
TCAAGACGGTCGCGGATGTCGCCTGCTCAGCGGACGGAACGCGCATCGCGTTCACGGTCGCGTCCATCGACGCGGCGATCGACGACTACCGCACCGCCGTCTGGGTCGCGAACGTGGATGGCGGCGAGCCGCAACAACTCACCGATGGACCGAAAAAGGACTCCGCCCCACGCTGGTCGCCGGACGGTAGGTCGATCGCGTTCCTCTCCGACCGCGAGCGCGAGCGGCCGCAGCTCTATGTGATGCCCGCCGCGGGCGGAGCCGCGCGGCGGATCACCGATCTTCCATTCGGCGCGTTTCCCGCGTCGTGGTCGCCCGATTCCACGAAGCTGCTCTTTGGCGCGCGCGTGCCCGACGTCGCGCCGCCCGCCGATCCCGACGCGAAGAAGCGCTGGGCACAGCGGCCGCGTCACATCACGAAGGCGCAGTACAAAGCCGATGGGCAGGGATACACGTTCGACGCGCGCACGCACCTCTTCACCGCGGACGTGGCCAGTGGCGCAACAAAGCAGATCACCGACGGCGATAGCGAGGATCGCGCGGAGTCGTGGTCGCCTGATGGAGCACAGATCGCGTGGTCGCGCACTCGCGGTGGACGCGCTGAGTACAACTGGTCGGACATCCACGTTGCGAACGCGGACGGCACCAACGCGCGGCGGCTGACGAAGGACGCGGGCCGCGCGACGTCGCCCGCGTGGTCACCCGACGGGACATCGATCGCGTTCTACGCCGCCGACGAGCAGTCGCCGTGGATCGGCGATCCGATGATCCGGCCTTGGGTCGTTCCGGTGAGCGGCGGCGCGCCCCGACCGATCACGAAGGGGTACGACTTCGGCGTGCCGTTGTTGCCGCCGCCGGCGGCGACGCCGGGACCGATCTGGTCTCCAGACGGCGGCTCCATCACCGCGATCTTCAACGTGCGTGGTGACTCGCACATCGTGCGCGCGACCGTCGCCGACGGAAACACGGTGGCGATCGTCGGCGGCGAGCGGCAGGTGACCTGCGTATCCGCGGCGGCGGGCAAGCGCCTCGCGTTCGCGGCGTCCGATCCGCGCGATCCGTCCGAGGCGTTCGTCGCCGATTGGGACGGGCGCAACGAGCGCCGCATCACCAAGCTCAACGACGCGCTCGTCGCGGAGCTCGACGCACCGCTGCCGGTCCGGCGCGTGTTCGACACGCCCAACGGCAAGATCGAGGGCTGGGTCATCACGCCGAAGAACTCCGAGGGTCCGGCGCCACTCATCCTCGACATCCACGGCGGCCCGGCCGGATTCGCCGGCGATGGGTTCTCGCTGTCGTACTTCTTCAAATACGTCCTCGCGTCGAAAGGGTGGGCGGTGCTGTCGCTGAATCCGACGGGATCGGGCTCGTACGGGCGCGCACATGCGCATGGCATCCGCGGGCGCTGGGGCGAACACGATCTCCCGGAACAGCTCGCCGCGATCGACGCGCTCGTGAAGGATGGGATCGCTGATCCGAAGCGCCTCGCCGTGGCGGGTTATTCATACGGTGGCTTCATGACCTCGTGGACGATCGGCCACAGCGACCGCTTCAAGGCCGCGGTCGTGGGCGCGCCGGTCGTGGATCAGGAGTCGTTCCACGGGACGAGCGACATCGGGATGTGGTTCGCGCCGTGGGAGCTGGGCGCCGAGTTCCCGGCCGGCCGCGACACACTGCGTCGCTTCTCGCCGCTGACCTACGTCGACAAGATCGCGACGCCGACGCTCATCGTCCACGGAGAGGCGGACGACCGCTGCCCGATCGGACAGGGCGAGCAGCTCTTCAGCGCGCTGCTCGCGTGCGGAAAGGCGCCGACGGAGTTCGTGCGCTATCCCGGGGGCTCGCACCTGTTCATCGTGAGCGGCCGACCGAGCCACCGGGTCGATTTCAACCAGCGCACCGTGGACTGGGTGATCTCACACACGCGCTGACACGAAAGTGCCATCGCCACACGGGCGAGCGGGCGATAAAGTCAGCACTCCGATGCGAACGATCGCGCTATCTCTTGCTCTCCTGCTCGCCGCCTGCGGAGGCACCGCCGCGCCCGCGCGCGACGAGCTGGCGGGCGTGTACAAGATCGCCGGGGGCGATTCGTCCCTCGCGATCGTCCAGGCGCTCACCGACGCGTTCGCGGCGAAGCACCCCGGCGTGAAGTTCGACATCGACCCGACCCTCGGGTCCGATCCCGCGATCACGCTCTCGGGGGACGGCTCTCTCGATCTGGGCATGGCGAGCCGCTACCTCACACCCGAGGAAGCGAAGCGCGTGCAAACGCACCTCATCGGTGTGGCCGGGACCGGCATCGCCGTCAACTCGCAGAACCTGCTCCGCTCGATCACGAGCGCGTCTGTGCTTGAGATCTACACCGGAAAGGTCACTGATTGGTCGTCGCTCGGTGGGGCCGCCGGGACGATCATCCCGCTGGTCCGCGAGCCGGGCTCGAGCGCGCGCACGACGTTCGAGAGCGGTCTCTTCGCGAAGGCCAAGCCGCCGTACGGGGCGACGGTGCTCGAGATCCACGAAGGCGAGCAGATGCGCCAGGCGATCGCGTCGTATCGCAATTCGATCGGCATGATCGGCGTGAAGTCCGAGGACCCGAAGGCTGAGGGCGTGCGCCTGTTGAGCGTCGACGGAGTCATGCCGACAAAGAGCGCGCTGCGCGACGGCTCGTACAAGTTCGGGCGCCCGCTCTATCTGCTGGTCAGCAAGAGCGCGACACCCAAGCCCGCGATCACGGCATTCCTCGAGTTCGTGAGCAGCGCGGACGGGCAGAAGATCCTCGACCGCTTCTAGCCCCGTACGCTGTTCGCGTGCGCTATCGCGCGATCGGCTTCGATCTCCTCACCGCGCTTCTCGACACCTGGACGCTATGGTCGGCCGTCGCCGGCGACAGCGCGCTGGGCATGCGCTGGCACGCGGCATCGCAGGCGCTGCTTCGCGGTCAGGCCTACCAGGCGTTCGACCGCATCGTCCGTGACTCCGCGACCGAGGTGGGCATCCCGAACGCGAAGGCGGACGAGCTGCTCCGCCGCTGGGGCGAGTTCGAGCCGTGGCCCGACGTCACCGCCGTCCTCGCGGAGCTCGGCAGCACCACGCGCTTCATCGTCACGAATTGTTCCCGCGAGCTCGGCGCGCGCGCCGCGCAGCGTGCCGGGACCTTCGACCTCGTCATGACCGCCGAAGAGGCCGGTGCATACAAACCCGACGCAAGGCCATATCGCGCCGCGCTCGCGGCCCTCGACCTGGAGCCCCGCGATGTGCTGTTCGTCGCCGGCTCCGCGCACGACGTCGGCGGGGCGGCGCGCGTCGGCATGGACGTGTACTGGGCGAACCGTGGCCGGGTCGCGGCGCCGAGCGACGGCGTCGTGCTGCGGAACGAGCCGGACCTGCGCGGCCTGCTCGCGCTGGTGGAGGGCTAGAGATCCCGCTCGGACGCGACGCCATCACGCAGCGCGACGACGGCACGGTCGCGGACCCGCGCAGCGATCTCGAGTGGCTCGACTGGGTCGCGGCGGGCGACACGCGCAACTGGTGCCGCAACGATCTCCTCGCGGACTGGCTCGATGAGTACGGAAAAGCCCTGGGCTTCACGCCGGATCGCGATCTTCAGGGCTACGACGACACCTTCGATCTCGGCCGCTTTCTCATGAGCCAGGGTCGCGGCTTTGAAAGAGCGTTGATCGGCGATCTTTCCGTTCGCTGGGAGATCGCGCGCATCGCGTCGCGCCCCGATGAGGCGCGCTCGCTCGACGCCGCAGCCGCGACCTGGGAGGCGATGCGCGCCGGCAAGCCCATTATCGCCGGCGCGGTGTTGCGCGATCCGCAGCTGCGCACCTTCGGCATCGCCGATCTTTTGGTACGCAATGACGTGCTCGCGGAGCTGTGCGCGGACGCGTTCGCGGGCGATCCGCTCGAGCTCCCGGTCATCGGCCTCTCGCACGGCCGCCACTACCGGATCGTCGAGGTGAAATTCCAGACGGTCGAGCTGCTGAAGAACGGCGATCTCACGACGGCCGCGGGCGAGCACGACACGCTGGTGCAGACGTGGATCTACAACGAAGCACTCGGACGGCTGCAGGGCTACACCCCGCCCGCCGCCTACGTCGTCGGCCGCGGTTGGCGCACGAGCCGCGGCGAACGTGGCGATCGTTGCTGGGAGCGGCTCGGCCGCGTCCGCCACGATGTCTTCCTGCGCGGCCGCGACATGGATCTCCGCGAGTTCGTGCAGCAGGCGACCGCATGGGTCAGGCGCGTGCGCACTGAGGGCGCGGAGTGGCGCGCCCTGCCGATCCCGTCGGTCCCGGAGATCTGGCCGAACATGAAATCGGCTCCGGGCGGATGGCACGACGCGAAGGTCCGGATCGCGCGCGAGCTCGCGGATCTCACCCTCCTCCCCCGCGTCGGCACGGCCGAGCGCGCGCGTGCGCACGCGGTCGGCATCACGCGCTGGGACGATCCGCTGCTCGACGCGTCGGTCTTCGGCGTCAACGAGAAGGACACCGCGTACCTCGGCGCCGTGCTCGCGGTCAATCGCGACGGCGGCCCGCCGCTGCGACCGCTGCGCCTGCACGATGGCGCGTGGCGGATGCGCGCTCCGGTCGAGGCCTACGTCGATTTCGAGTTCCTGCAAGATCTGGCGGACGACTTCACGGCGTTCCCGCGCAAGGGCGGTCAGGCGCTCATCTTCCAGATCGGCTGCGGCACCTATCGCGATCAGGCCTGGCGCTTCCGGCAGTTCACGGTCGACGATCTCTCGCTCGAGGCCGAGGGACGCATGATCGACGACTGGCTCGCGTATCTTCGAGCCGCGTGCTCCGACGCGGCGACCGACATCCGCGAAGCTCGCCTGGTGCACTGGTCACCCGCGGAGCAGAGCAACTTCGAGAAGGCGTACGACAACGCGCGCGGGCGCCATCCCGACCGGCAGTGGCCCGTGCTGCCGTGGTACGACCTGCTTCATGACGTGATCCAGGCCGAGCCCGTCGTCGTGAAGGGCTCGTTCTCGTTCTCGCGGAAGTCGATCGCACGATCGATGCGTGCGAACGGGCTCATCGCAACGGACTGGGGCGATGGTCTTGCGGATGGCGCCGGCGCGATGGCCGGCGCGTGGAACGCAGCGGTCGAAGCGAAACGGCGCGGCGTCGTGCTCGGTGACACCGACACGATGCGTGAGGTCGCGCGCTACAACGAAGTTGACTGCCGCGTCATGGCCGAGATCCTCGAGCACCTTCGCCAGGAGCACTGAAGCGGCGGGGACGCGCAGGTCCCCGCCGCTCAAGCCAGAGCTAGTGCGCGACAGGCGCTCCGGCGAACGGGACGCCCAGCACGCTGACCTTCCCCGCGCCAGGGGTAGCCAACGCGAGGTTCGCGATGTAGAGCGCCTTCTCGTGGAAGACCAGGCTCGCCGGGAAATCCATCGCGTCGTTGCCGGTGCCGCGGTAGCGGGCGACGAGCGCGCCAGAAGGTGAAAGGACCTGGATCTCGTTCGCTTGATTCGCGCAGACATACAGCTGCCCGCGGACGTCGAACTGGATCCCGTCGGCGCCATCGAGTGCATGTGTTGTGGCGTTCGTCGCGTTGAGCACCGCGCCGTCGGCGAAGATCGTGATCGCGCCCGCGCTGCCGTCCCGGTTCATGGCGATGCGCAGGATTCGATCATCCGCGGTGTTCGCCACGTAGAGGAAGCTCTCCGTCCGATCGAAGGCGACGCCGTTCGCGCCGAACGGCGGGACGCCGTGAGGTAGCAGCAGTGGGTCGGCCTTCCAGAGCGCCTTGCCGCCCCCGTTTGGGTCGACCGTGTACACAGCGCCCGCGAACGAATCGGAGACGAATAGCATGCCGCGGTGGGATTGCGTGATCGCGTTGGCGGCGCCAAAGCCGCTCGCGAGCGCCGTCACCGTCCCAGTCCTCGGATCGAGCCAGATCACGCGGCCTCCACTGAAGTCGCCGTTGTTGTCGGCGATGTAGATGCCGCGACCCGGAACGTAGAGCTCGCCAAGGAGGGCGTGCCCCGGCGCGATCGGAATGATGCGGACGAGCGCCCCGTCGAGCGTGTACACGCATACGTTCCCTGACAGGCCCGCGGTGTAGAGGAGTCCGTCCGGCGACGCCGCGATGCCTTCGGGGTTGTGGCACCGCGTGCCGGCTACGTCCACGAGCGTGCGGACTACACCTTGCGCGGGCTGAGCCGCGAGAATCGGCTGGCTTGACGCGAACGCGAGCACGGCGATGAACGACACGAGCCAACGCTTCATATCTGCACCTCTTCAAGAGTCGTCGCCGTGGATGCTACGCCGCCAGCCCGACGCAGCTCACACCCTCGCGAGTGCGCCGTCGATATCCGGCTGCTGCATGAAATCTGCGATGGCGGCGCTAGTTTGCCAACTCAAATGCCGCTGATAGGTTGCGAAACAT
>JANMWW010000253.1:0-6090 GCA_031394155.1 Chloroflexota bacterium
GGGTCTGCATGTCCGCAACCTGAGCGCCGGTCCTCTGCCCAGCGTGCTGCTCGCACAGGTGGAGCAGGCCATCAACCAGAGCGCGGCCGACGCCACGGGCGATCTCCCGATCGTCGTGCGTCAGGTCGCACTGCGGCCGGGGTGCATGGCCATCATGGGGACAACGCCTTAGCCCAGGTAGACCGACACGCCCTAGTCCCAGATAGACCGACACGCCCTAGCATCGCGGCTGTGAATAGTCGGCTCAACTCGCTCGTGCAGGAGGGCATGCAGAACTTCCATGTGCCCGGTGTCGCCGTCGGAATTTGGAACGACGGCAAGGAAGAGCTGCAGGGATGGGGCGTGACCAACGTCGATCATCCGCTCGCGGTCGACGGCGACACGCTGTTCCAGATCGCGTCGATCACGAAGACGATCACCGCGACGGTGATCATGCGCCTGGTCGATCAGGGCAAGCTCGATCTCGCGGCGCCGGTGCGGAAGTACATCCCGACGTTCAAGCTGAAGGACGAGAACGCCGCCTCACTCGCGACCGTCAAGCACCTCGTGACGCACACCGGCGGCTGGCTCGGCGATTCGTTCCGCGATTTCGGCAACGGTGATGACGCGCTCGCGAAGTACGTCGAAGGCATGGTGGAGCTCGAGCAGCTCACGCCGCTTGGCGAGATCTGGCACTACTCGAACAGCTCGTTCACTGTCCTCGGCCGTCTCATCGAGGTCGTGACCAAGAAGACCTACGAAGCCGCGACGCGCGAGCTGCTGTTCAAGCCACTCGGTATGGACCACAGCGTCTTCAATGCCGCCGAAGCGATCGTGCATCGCACCTCCGTCGGCCATCAGATCCGCGACGAGGTGCCGAAGGTCGTCACGCCGTGGGCGTTCCCGCGCGCCACCACACCGGTCGGCGGTGTCGTCTCGACCGTGCGTGACCTGCTGAAGTACGCGCGCTTCCACCTGGGGGACGGCACCGCGCCCGATGGCGCGCGGCTTCTGCCCCGCGCGACGCTCGATCTCATGAGGACGGCGCAGGCCGACGCCGACCTCGACCGCAAGGTCGGGATCGCGTGGTTCCTGCGCGACACGCAGGGACTGCGTCTGCAATATCACGGCGGCGTGGCCATCGGTCAGCAGGGCGTGCTGATGCTCGCGCCGGATCGCAATGCGGCGATCGTGGTGCAGACCAACTCGGTGCGCGGTGGCCTGCTCCACACCGAGGTCACGAAGTGGTGGCAGAAGGAATACCTCGGCTTCGAGGCGCCCGCGCCGGTCTACATCGACCTAGAGACCGCGCGCTACGTGCAGCTCGCGGGCCGGTACGCGGCGGAGCTGTCCGACGGCGAGCTCGAGATCTCCGACACCGGGCTCATCTACCGGTCGTTCTCGCACAACAAGCTGAAGAACGATCCGCCGCCGCAGGATCCGCCGCCCTCACGCGTCGCGTTCACATCGGATTCGCAGTTCACGCTGCTCGATGGACCGCTGAAGGACACGCGCGGCGAATTCCTCACCGATGCGGCCGGAAAAGTGCGCTGGATGCGCATCGGGGGACGGGTCTACAAGCCCACGGCACACTAGGTCCGTGCGGCAGTACCTCGACATCCTTCGCAAGGCCCTCGAGCAGGGCATCGACCGCGACGACCGCACGGGCACGGGGACGCGCGCGATCTTCGGCGAGGTGATGCGCTTCAAGATGGCCGACGGCTTCCCGGCCGTCACCACAAAGCGTCTCGCGTTCCGCTCGGTGCTGGGCGAGCTGCTCTGGTTCATCGCGGGTTCGTCCGATGTGAAGGAGCTGCACGCGCTCGGCGTGCGGATCTGGGACGGCAATGCCTACGCCCCGTACTGGACGCCGAGGGCGCGGTTTGACGGCGATGCCGGCCGCAACTACGGGCAGCAGTGGCGCGACTGGATCGCACCAAACAACGCTCATGTCGATCAATTGGCGAACGTCATCGACGCGCTCAAGTCCAACCCATCGAGTAGGCGTCACCTCGTGACGGCGTGGAACCCGGGCGAGCTCGATCAGACCAGCCTGCCGGCGTGCCACGCGTTCTTCCAGTTCTTCGTCGCCCCGGGCTCCAGCCCGATGGAGGAGGCGAAGCTCAGTCTGATGATGTATCAGCGCTCCTGCGATCTCTTCCTGGGCGTGCCGTTCAACATGGCGCAGTACGCGGTCCTGCTGCATCTGGTCGCGCAGTTCACGGGTTTGGTGCCCAACGAGTTCATCCACGTGCTCGCCGACGCGCACATCTACCGCGATCACATGGACGCGGTGCGGCAGCAGCTCACGCGCGAGCCCTTTCCGTCTCCGCGCCTCGCGCTCGACCCGTCGCTTCGCAGTCTCGACGACGTCGTCGCGCGCTACCGGGAGATCCTCCAGCGCTCGCGTGCCGGCGAGAAACCCGGCCCGCTTCTCGACGCCATCGCGCGCCCCGAGCAGTACCAATTCCATCCGCCGATCGAAGCAAAGATGGCGGTGTGACCTGACCCGGATCGCTTTTGTCGTCGCGTGGGATCGCAACCGCACCATCGGCAAAGGCGGCGGACTTCCCTGGAGGCTCCCGGACGACATGAAGCACGTCCGCGCCGTCACGATCGGCAAGCCGCTGATCATGGGCCGCCGCACCTACGAGTCGATCGGACGCCCGTTGCCCGACCGCACGAACATCGTCCTCACGCGCGATCCGTCGTTCAAGGCGGACGGCGTCAAGGTCGCGCGCACGCCCGAGGAGGCCATCGCGCTCGCCGGGGACGCGCCCGAGACGATCGTGTTCGGTGGCGCGGACATCTTCAAGCTGTTCATGGCCAAGGTCGATCGCCTCTATCTCACCGAGGTCGACGCCGATGTGAAGGATGGCGATACGTTCTTCCCGCCGTTCACGCAGGGCATCAATTTCAAGGTGCTCGAGAACGTTCCGCATCCTGCGGACGAGCGACATGCCTACGCATTTCGCTTCATGACGCTCGAGCGGATCCACGAGCCGTGAACTCCGTGGCGTCGCCGTGAGCACGCCGCAGAAGCGGGGCGCAGCATTTGTCTGGGACCCGACGGTCGCGTCGCACGTGTACAGCGAAGAGCATCCGCTGAAGCCGAAGAGACTCGTGGGTGTGTACGACACGCTGAAGAAGCTGGGCACATTCGAGCTTCCCGGCGCGAAGATCCTCGCGCCGCGGGAAGCGACGCAGGCCGAGCTCGAGCGGGTCCACGACCCCGAGTACATCGATGCGGTGATGCGGGCGTCCGCCAATCCGCGCGGCGACTACGCGCAGTGGGGTCTCGACCCGCGCGGCGACACGCCGCCGTTCCGCGGCATGCACGACGTGAGCCTGCTCACCACCGGCGGATCGCTCGTCGCGATGGAGGAATCGCTCGCGGGTACGGTCCGCGTCGCCGCGAACTTCTCCGGCGGTCTCCATCACGCGATGCGCCGGCGAGCGTCGGGCTTCTGCATCTACAACGATCCGGCCATCGTGTGCGGCGTACTCGCGGACCGAGGCCTGAAGGTCGCGTACGTCGACATCGACGCGCACCACGGCGACGGCGTGCAGCGCGAGTTCTACGACACCGATCAGGTGCTCACGATCAGCCTGCACGAGAGCGGGATGACGCTCTTCCCCGGTAGCGGCTTCGCGAGCGAGCGCGGCGAAGGCAAGGGCGCCGGGTACAGCATCAACGTCGCGCTGCCCGCGTACACCGACGATCCCGCCTACATCCGCGCGTTCGACGCGGTCGTGCCGCCGCTGCTCGAGCGCTTCAGCCCGGACGTCCTCGTCACGCAGCAGGGAATCGACCCGCACTTCACCGATCCGCTGTCGCATCTCAATCTGTCGACGCGCGCGCGCGAATATCTGGTGCGCTGGTTCAGGGACAGCCCCTACGTGTGGACGGCCATGGGTGGCGGCGGCTACTCGCTCGATGCGGTGCGCCGCTCCTGGTCGATCGAGTTCCTGGTCATGCAGGGCGCCGACATTCCCGCCGAGCTGCACGACGAGGATCCGCCGATCTGGCCCGAAGGCGAACGCGAGGGCCTCGACGAGATGACCGATCAGGCGATCGGCCTCGCGCTAAAGGCCGCATGGTGAAGAGGTCGTGAGCGCCCGAGCGCTCGTGACGCTGGCCCGCTCGCCGCGGACAGGCGTGCCGCTTGTTCTCACCAGCGGCAGCGCGCTGCTCGCGTTCGTGCTGATGACGATCGCGAGCGTCGCATCGGCGATGGCGGCCTCGCGCGTCGCTGAAGCGACGGATGTGAACGCGCTCTTCTTCGCGGAGACGCGCCAGCCCTGGGTCCAGACGCTGCTCGATCAGCTCGGCCCCGACCGGACCGCCGTCATCCTGTATCTGGTCCAGCGTTCATACGACGCGGTCATCGTCGCGACCGCCATCACGCCGCTCTTCGTGTGGCTCCTCGGCTCGAGCGCGATCCACGCCTCGGCGCGACTCGGCGGCATCCGCCGTCCGTATGGACCGTTCCTCGTGTTCTTCGCCTACGCCACGGCCCTGACGCTCATCCCGGCGAGCGTCGCGACGCTGGTGTTCGGTGCCGGGCAGGCGCCCACCGCGAGCATCGCCGGCGCGATCGGCTGGGCCTGTCTCCTGTGGCTTGGCTTCATCGCATTCCGTGCGATCCAGACGCACTACGCCGTGACCGGCGACAAGGCGGTGCGCATCCTCGTCATCGCGATCGTGCTCTTCTATGTCGTGCCGCTGGTGCTCATCGTCCTTGCGGCGGTCGCGATCATCATCGCGGCCCTCGTGCTGAACTACTTCTGATGCGCCGCCTCGCAGCCATCCTCACGCTGCGTTGTCCGCGGTGCCTCACCGGAAACATGTGGCCGGGATTCCTGACCATGAACAAGGAATGCCCGGTGTGCGGTCTGGTCTTCGAACGCGAGCCCGGGTACTACACCGGCGCGATGGTCGTCTCCTATGCGATCGCGGTGCCGACGTTCGGGCTCATCGTCATCGCGCTTCTGCTCGCAGGCATCGACGCGGCGATCGCGCTGCTCGTCGGCGGAGCGGTGTACCTGTTTCTCGCGCCGTTCATCTTTCGGTACTCACGTGTGGTGTGGCTGCATTTCGACTGGGGCATCGACCCCGACCACACGGGCGACACCCGGAGGTAAGCTCGCGCCGACTCGCCGCCATGTCGGCCACCTAACTCCTCGAGTGCACGCTCAGCGCAAAACGTGCCTCATCGATGACCAACGGCCACGAGCCACCTGAGCGCGGCGGTGCTGCTCGGAAGTCGGTGAAGTCGAATGTCAGGATCGGATGACCCGTCGTACCCGCGATCGCCATGACCGACGCGTCGGCCAGCCCGAGGTGAAGATCGGCGTACGCCTTGTCGATCGCGACCGCTTCCGCGAATAGCGTCGGCGTCATCCTGCCTCGCGTGTACGTGCCCGCCGCGAGGGCGGCGAGGAAGAGACGCGTCTGCTCATGGCCGACCAGTTGTCGAGCCAGATGGTCGACCTCGACGATGACCGGGTCGGGGATGATGAGGTCACGGCCACTCATGTCGATGAGCATGGCGGCGAGACGATGAGCTTCGTCCTTGCGGTTCATCGCGGAGAGGAGCGGTCCTGTGTCAACGACGACGGGCACTCTTGCGCACCGGCTCTCTCAAGTACTTCTCCGCGTTGCGGCCCAGATCCTGGGGTCCTTCACCGCTGCCGATCCAATTCGGGCGCTCGTTCTTCCCAGACCGTTTTGCGCCTTCCTCCACCAGGCGTGCGACTGCGGCGGAGTACGAGCCCTCCTCAACTGCGATCTTCTGGATCTTCTCGTCGACCGAGGCAGGCAGGCTGATCGTTCGTCTCACCATGGTGGTCTCCAAAATGTATGAATGTGACTATCATAACACGGACCGCCGCGCCGCACCGCTTGGGGGCGTGCTGCGCTAGCGTCAATGGCGATGCCCGCTTGGAGTCCGACCGCGCCGTACCTGAATCGCAGTCGCCTGAAGGCCTTCGCCGAGGCGCACGGCCATCGCGACTACGCCTCCCTGCTGCTCTGGTCCCAGACCGACCTCGATGGGTTCTGGCGCGCGGTCGATCGCGACATCGACCTCGTGTGGGCCAAGAAGTACG
>JANMWW010000272.1:0-3935 GCA_031394155.1 Chloroflexota bacterium
ATGGCGACCGGGATGCCACCGGCCCTCCCCAGAACGGGTGATGCCCGGTTTCGTGGGTCAGGGCAACGTTCATCCCGGTTGGGGAGGTTGTCCGGAGTGAGCGTCGTGCAGGCTCAAGGTCAACGGCGGGCGGCAGGTGACCGCTCGTCCTGCGCGCTGTGCGCGCGGGCTGAGAAAGCGCGCACGACCAAACGCGAACGCGACGACGCCCTCCCGTGGGTCATCGCCATCGTCGCGTCCGTCGTCGCCGTCCTCGTCGGATTTGGATCTGAGCGCTGGTTCGGGATTGGCGTGCTCACGGGCGTCCTCGTAGGCGGCGGCTGCGCCTGGTTCACGGTCCGGCAGGCTGTTCGTCAGCGCAACTCTGGCCACGAGTCGGCGATCCATGCGCTCGAGGCTGATGCCGACGAGCGCGTCGCCGCCGTCATCCGCCAATTCGAGTGGTCGGTCAACGACATCGTGCGCCTCAGGAGCGACGCGGAGCGCGCAGTCCTGACCAGCGAGATGCTCCTCCAGCTCTCGCGCGAGCGGGACGCCTACGTGCATCACCTCGAGCGCGAGCTCGCCGAGGCACGCGTGCGCAGTGCGTTCCGGGTGGCGCCCCGCGAGACCAAACCGCTACGCGCGCGCGAGACAGCTGCGGGAGAAGGCGCCGTCCCCTTCCACTGGGCGCTGCACCACGACGGCTACGGAGTGAACCTCGAGCTGCAGTGCGGGACCGAGACCGCGCATCCGACGCGCGTTCGCATCGTCGACGCCGACGGCAGCATCGTCATGACCAGCGGCTCGGCCATGCACGACGATGCGGGCACCCCCGCCTTTACGCTGTCGCGTCCTCCGGTCGCGCTGCTGGTCGACCTCGATACCGGTGCCGCGTCGATGTATCGCCTCGAGGCGCTCGTCGATGTCACATGGCTTCCGGTGCGCATGGACGACACGGGTCGCCGTACGAAGGCGGCGTGGGACAAGAACGGCCGCCAGTACCGAGAGCAGGCGCCGATCGAGCAGCATCGCCAGGCGCCGGTCGTGCGCGAGCGCTCCCTCAACCTGCACTGAGACCCGCCGAGGGGCTGGCCGGAATCGAACCGGCGACGCCCGCCTTAGGACGGCGGCGCTCTATCCACTGAGCTACAGCCCCGAATGCGGCTGCGCCGCATCCGGGGATGCTGCACTGGCGAGCGAACGAAGCGAGCGAGCCGTAGTGCAGACACAGCCCCAGGTCGGCGTAGTGCCTTCAGATTAGAACCGAACTCCCTGCGCCAGCTGTATCCATGGATCCGGTGCGATCCCGCCGGCAAGAGCGACGAGCACTGTGAGCGCGATCACCCCCGCCGCGATTCGGCCCGAGCTCACGCGCGCATCCCCCGCCTCGAAGCACGCGAAGACGATGCGAAAGCCCGACGCCGCCGTGAGCACCGTCGCGATCGCCGCGAGGATCACGAGCCACGCGAGCTGCGAGCCGGCCGCGCCCTCGAACACAGCCAACCGCGCGAAGAACGCGATGGTCGGCGGCAGGCCGGCCATCCCGATGACAAGGACCAGGACCGCGGCGACGAGCAGGGGCCGCCGGCGTGCGAGCCCGCGCAGATCGGCGAGCTGCGGTTCGTTCGTCGTCACCATCGCGATCACGCCGAACAGCCCGACGACGACGACCGCATACGCAAGCAGCGCGAGTCCGATCGCCGCGCCCTCCCCAGCGCCGGCCGCCGCCGCCACGGCGACCTGTCCGCCGAAAGCGACGGCGAGGTACGCGACGATGCGCCGTAGCGATGTCTGGCTGAGAGCGCCGATGCTGCCGACCGCGAGAGATGCAGCCGCGAGGATCGCGACGCACGCGCGCCAATCGGTGGCCGATCCGCCCGTTGCGCTGATGGCGCTCGCGCAGCGCATGAGCGCGGCGAATGCGGCGATGCGCGGGACCACAGCGATCACGATCGCGGTCGGTACCGGCGTGGCCTCGAGCGCCGGGAGAAACCACAAGTGGAATGGCGCGAGTCCGGCGAAGCACGCCAGCCCGACGAGGACCAGCGCCGTCCCCGCCTGACCCGCAGGCGACGTAGCGGAGGCCAGCGCGCCGATCGAGAACGAACCCCCTTCGGACCACGCAAGCCCGGCGCCGGCGGCGAAGAGCGCGGACGCATTGCCGCACAGCAGGAACCAGCTCCGACTCGCTGCACGTGCCTGCTGCGTCGGATGGGCGTAGATCACGGCGAACAGCGATACGAAGACGATCTCCAGCGCGAGGAACATCAGAAGGAGATTCCCCGCGACGATCAGCAGCACCGCCCCGGCGGTCGCGACGAGCAACTGTCCGAAACGCGCCGGCACCGCGAACGTCGTCGCGGTGCCGGCGTGAACGGCGAACGCAGCGGCGGCGCTCACTCCGAGCAGCGACGTGAAGAACACCGACGCCCCATCACGGCGGACCAGACCGCCGAGCGCGTCATCCCCCGTGCCCGCGAACGCGGCAGCCCCGCCGGCGCCTAAAGCGATCGCCGTGGCGAGCCACGCCGCGGCGCGCTCGTCCACGCGGAACAGGCGATCGAACGCGACGACGACCGCCGACCCGAGCACGAGGATGGCGACCGGCAGAACACCCAGGAGGTCGTTCATTGGCGCAGCTCCGTCGCCGGCAAGGCCCCCTCGCCGAATCGGTCGATCACCAGGCTGGGTGCGACGCCGATACCGATGATGAGGACAAGGAGCGGCACGACGAGGATCCATTCGCGCCAGGAAACCTCCGCGGTGGTGACGAGCGGCGGGCCGTGGTATGCGCGTCGCACGATCCGTGCGCCAGTCGCCGCGACTGCGAGCCCGCTGATGGCCGCGACCACAGCCGCGGCCGGATAGCGCTCGTAGGTCCCCGCGAGGGCGAGTATCGATCCAGCGAAGCCGGCGCTGCCCGGTGCGCTCACGGCCGCGAGCATGACTGCTGTGCCCAGGCCGGCGAACGTCGGCGCGGTCACGGCGATCCCGCCCGCGCGCGTGATGAGGAACGACGAGCTGCGCCGCGCGAGCCACACCGCCATCAGCAGCAGCGCTGCGATGACGAGCGCCTCTCCAAGGGACGCGATCACGGCGCCGCGAAGGCTGGTCGCCGTCGCGGCGAACGCCGCCAGGGCCACGAGGCCCTGCTGCGACAGCGCGAGGTACGCGATGACGCGACGCAGGTCGTCCTGTCTCGTGGCGGCAAGTGCGCCGTATAGGATCCCGATCGCGGACAGCGGGACGAGCACCGGCGCCGCCGCTGCGAATCCCTGCGGGAAAAGTCCGAGGCCGCAGCGCAGGATCCCGTACGCCGCGGCCGAGCCCAGTCCTGCTCCGATGAGCATCGTCACCGCTGGTGGCGCGGTCGCGTACACGCGCAGCATCCATCCGTGCAGTGGAAAGAGCGGGAGCGCGAACGCGAACGCCGCAAGGAAGAACAGCGCCGGAAGCGTTTGACCCGCCGCCGCGATGGGTCGTGACGCGAGCGCGTCCATGTCGCCCGTCCCGCGCGCGACGGCGATCGATGCGAGCGCGACGAGGAACAGCCCGCTGCCCGCCAGCAGGAATTCCTTGGTCTGCGCATCGCGGTAGAAGCGCAGAGACTGATCCTCCTCCAGGATCTTATGAATCGCGTTGCCCATACGGTCTTCGTCATTGCGTGTCTTGGCGGAAATCGCGTAGGCGATCGAGGGCTCCGGCAACTGCACCGGCGGATAAGCGATGAGCGAAGTCTTGTCGGCCAGCGTATCGCCCGTGAGCGTGTCCTTGAGCTTCGCCACGCCGCCGATATCGACGCATGCAGCTCCGTAATGGGGTTGATCGTCTTGCCCAGCAGCGTGCCAATGTGCGCCAGCCGCTCCCCTCCGCTGTTGCGGGCATTCACCAGGTTGGCGTCATTTCTCAGGATGCCCGACACCACTTTGAAATACGTGACCCGCCCGGCAAAC
>JANMWW010000284.1:0-2818 GCA_031394155.1 Chloroflexota bacterium
GAACCTCGGCAACTTCGATCGCCGCTTTGACGTTCCGCGCGCCATCGGCGGCGCGCAGCGGTTGGTGCAGAACGCGAATGACGCGGTCGCTGCCGCTCGTGAACGCAGCGGCTAGAGTTACGCGCGATGGCCGACTTTGAGAAGAACGAGATCCACGAGAAGCCGCGCGTCGAGGAGCACCTCGTCTACGCGCTGTTGGCCTTGCCGGTGTTCCTCGTCACGATCTTTATCGTGTTCCTCATCGCGACGTTCGGGACGAAGTGATCTTGACCGCCCGGCGAGGCGGCCCGAGCTTCCAGGCGACGTCGTTCGGCAGCTCATCGCGCAGGATCGGCTCGAGCACCCTCACGTAGTCCACAAAGCGCGTCTGGATCCGTTCGGCGAACGCGGGCTCGAGCTTCTCGAGCGTGAACGGCTCCCACACCCGCGTCCAACCCTTGTCCCATTCTTCGATGCGGGTATCCGCCCCGAGGCCCCGCTTCACATCTTTCGCGCGCGAGCGGAACGCGCCTAGCAGGCGCGCGTTGGTGAGCGGGTCCGCTTCGAAGTGCAGACCCAGCTCGACGATCTTCACGTGATAGCGCACCCAGATCTCGTAATGGAGCGCCTTGTTCCCGAACCACGCCTTGGCCTGCCAGTTGATCGCGTTCCACTGAAAGACTCCAAGACGTGCGGGTACCTGCTCACGGAGTAGGGGAGGGATACCGCGAAAGAGTGCCGGCCATGACAAGGTCATCGCATCTGACTCTGGAGCATCGCGCGCGCAGCGCTTACGATGGGCGAACGATCCCCGGTGGCGCAATGGCAGCGCGGCTGACTGTTCCAAAAATGGTGGCAGCGTTGGGAGGAAACTTTCAACTGAAAACTGGGTGAATTGCGGGAACCCTGTAGCGCGAAAGCGCCATGGCAATCCGCAGCCAAGCTCGAGGCCATCTGCCTCTTGAAGGTTCAGAGACTAAGCGCCCAGTGCCTGTAGCGCGGTGACGCGTATGGCAATGAGATAGTCCACGCCGGAGGGAAACCCCCGGGTCGCGGGTAATCAGTAGGTTGGAGGTTCGAATCCTCCCCGGGGAGCAGAAGCGATCGAGGCTCGGCGGCCTCATAGCCATGATAGAACTATTGTTCTATCATGCGTGTGGATGACTCGTGACCAGCGTGCCCGCAACGCGAGCTCCTATCGGGCCCAGAAGGCCCGCCACGCTCGCCGAAAGCTCGACCTTATCGTCGCCTTCGGCGGTTGCTGCATCGATTGCGGCTACTCCGGATGTGCAGGCGCACTCGATTTTCACCACCGCGATCCGTCGTCGAAGCACTTCGCCCTGAGTGCGTTCCACGGGACGCTCGTTGATTTCTTGGCTGAGGCGGATAAGTGCGATCTGCTGTGCGCGATCTGCCATCGTCTCCGGCATCTTGCAGCCGTGGCGGATCGACCGGTCACCCCCGTCGTTACTCATCGTCGCCGACGAAAGCAGCGCGCTGTCTTGAGCATGGGCGCGGCCTGCTACGCCTGCGATCGTTGCGGACCCTCGGTGATCTTCGACTTTCACCACTGGTACGCCAGCACGAAGAGCTTCGGCGTACAGGACGGCAACACGAGGTCGTGGCCACGGATCGCCGACGAACTCGCGAAGTGCGTGATGCTCTGCGCGAACTGCCACCGCGAAGTCCACGCCGGAGTGCGCGAGCTCGACGAGGGTCTGCTCGGCCTCGCGGAGGACGCGCTCGCGTACGTCGCGTAGCGCGCGGTGGCACTATCGCCACCGTGGGCGCACGCTCGTTCGAGGATTTCACGGTCGGCGATGTCTATCGCTCGCGCGTCGGACGGACCATCAGTCAGGCTGATAACGCCTGGTTCACATTGCTCACGCACAACACCAATCAGATCCATTTCAACACGCATTACGCCGCTCAAAGTGAGTTCAAGAAACCTCTCGTCAACAGCTTCCTGACGCTCGCGATCGTCACCGGGCTCATGACTCCGGACACGAGCGAGCGCGGCGTAGCGCTCGGCGTCAAGGACGTGACGCTCACACACCCGCTGTTCGAGGGCGACACGCTGTACGCCGACACGGAGGTCCTCGAAGCGCGCGAGTCGAAGTCCCGGCCCGGGTGGGGCATCGTGACTCTGAAGCAACGGGGCTTCATCCAGGACGGCACCATCGTTCTCGTGATGACGCGCGTGGTCATGGTCCCCAAGCGCGCGACCGCCGGCGGTGCCGCGTTCCCCGAACCGCCGGGCTGAGCGTGGATTTCACGGAGCCGTCCGAGCGGCAGGCCATCCGCGACGCGGTACGCGATCTCTGCTCCCGCTATCCCGATGAGTACTGGCGCGATCTCGATCGCCGGAGCGCGTATCCCGAAGAGTTCGTTCGCGCGCTCACCGACGCGGGCTGGCTCGCGGCACTCATCCCGGCGGAGTTCGGCGGCGGCGGTCTGGGGGTGGCAGAGGCAGCGGTCATCCTCGAAGAGATCAATGGCTCAGGTGGCAATGCGGCGAGCGCGCACGCGCAGATGTACACGATGGGCACGCTCCTGCGCCACGGCAGCGACGCGCAGAAGAAGCGCATTCTGCCGCGCCTCGCGAAGGGCGAGCTTCGCCTTCAAGCGTTCGGCATCACCGAGCCGGACGCGGGATCCGAGACGACCCGCATCCGCACGATCGCGCAGCGGCGCGGAAACGGATATGTCGTGAACGGCAAGAAGATCTTTATCTCTCGGGCGCTGCAGTCCGACCTTCTGCTTCTGCTCGCGCGCACGACCCCCTACGACGACGTCGCCGACAAGACGCAGGGGCTCTCCATCTTCCTCGTTGACCTGA
>JANMWW010000307.1:0-36764 GCA_031394155.1 Chloroflexota bacterium
CCGCTGGTCGGCCGGTGGATGGAGCTCTCCCGCCTCGACCTTGCCTATCAGTCCTCTCGCCTTGGCCACACCGAAGTCGTGCTCATCGCGGGCGAGCCGGGAATCGGCAAGAGCCGGTTGCTTTCCGAGTTCACCGGTCTCGCCACCGCGTCGGAGGAGGGCGCGAACTCGGCGGATGCGCCGCGCGTTCTGCGCTGGACCTTCTCGCGCGTGAACAACCGTGCGTACGCGGGCTTCATCGAGCCGCTCATGGTCGAGCTGCGGATCGATGTGACCTCAGCCGACGCTCAGACGCACCTCGAGGAGCGGCTCGCGGAGCTCGACTTCATGAATCCAAAGATGGTCTCCCCGATCCTCGCGCAGTTCGCCCATCTGCCGGGCGCGCCTGAGCCGGCGAGCGACTCAGAGGAATGGAAGCGGACGATGTTCATCGCCGTCTACGACCTCATCGTCGCGCTGGCGCGCAGCCGCCCACTCCTCTACATCCTCGAAGACCTGCACTACGCGGACGCAGCCTCCCTCGACCTGTTGTGGTTCCTGGCCTCACGTACGTCGCGCGTGCCGCTGCTGTTCCTCCTCGCGCAGCGCATCGGTCCCGGCACGCCTGACCCGCGGCCGTCGCGCACGAACTTCACGCAGCTCGTCCTCGAGCCCCTGACCGACGAGGAGGCCGCGCGCATCGTCGAGGCGACCTTCGACTGGCTGCCGGACGAGCTGCGTGACCGCATCGTCGCGCGCGCTGGCGGCAACCCGTTCTTCATCGAAGAGAGCCTGCGTTCGCTCGTCGAGTCTGGCGCCGTACAGAAGGACGCCATCGGCGAATGGACGCTGCGTGACCGCCCGTCGGTGCTCGAGGTGCCGGCGACGCTGCACGCCGTCGTCGCGGCGCGTATCGACCGCCTGCCCGTGACGGCGCGGGAGTGCATCCAGCTCGCGTCGGTCATCGGCCAGCGCTTTGGCGATCGCGTCTTGCGCGAAGCCGGGGGGAGTCGGATCGCGGACGCGGTCGACCAGCTCATCGCCGCGGACCTGGTGCTCGAGGCTGCTCCGGGTGAGCGTCGTGAGGGCAGATATCGGTTCAAGCACGCCGTCGTTCAAGAGGTCGCGTACAACACGCTGCTCGTGCGCCGCCGCGCGGAAATGCACAAGCGCGTGGCCATCGCGTACGAGACCGTACTCAGCGAGAACGAGCTCAAGGACTTTTACGCTGCGCTGGCGCACCACTATCTCCTGGGCGACGTGCCAGAGAAGGCGGTCGAGTACGCCTGGAAGGCCGCGCAGCGCGCGACCGCGATCCACGCGTACGTCGAGGCGGTGCGATTCGCCGAGCAGTCGCTCGAGCTGTACGAAAAGCTGAACCGCACGGCCGAGGCGGTGGAGTCGCTGTACCTGATCGCGCGCATCCGCCGCTACCGCGGCGAGAACGATGGAGCGCTCGCGGCGTTCGAGCGCGCGCTCGTGCTCCTCGAAGCAAGCGATCCGAATGCGCCAGCGGTCGGGACCGTGCTCGCGCACATGGCGGAGCTCTGCACGCGTTGGAACGCGAAGCATCCGGACCTGCCGGGCATCATTGCCCGCGGGCTCGCGATCGTCGATGGAAAGCGCAACCGCGACAAGGTGCTCTTGCTCGCCGCGAAGTCATTCCTGACGCGCAGAGGTTCGAAGCCGACCGACGCCGACTGGGAGACCTCGCTCGCGACGGCGAAGGAAGCCCTCGGTATCGCAGAGGAGCTCGGCCTGCTGCGCGAGGTGAGCCTGTGTCTTGACGCGGTGGGCTACGCGTACGGCGAGCTCGGCAACTACCGCGAGTCGTACGCGCAGAACAAGCGGCGCCTGCCGATCGCGCAGTCTCTGCAGGACAGCGACGAGCTGATCGACGCGCACACGATGGTCGCTGTCGCCTCGATCGTCCTCGGGAATTTCGGCGAGGTGCTCGAGAACGCGACCGCAGCGTGGGAGATCGCCGATCAGACGGAGAAGCCGCGCCTGGGCTCGGAGGCCGTCCAGGTCGAGGCCCTCGCGCGCCTCCTGTCGGGCGACTTCCAGGGAGCGCTCGACGCCGCAGCGCGGCGCGAACGGATCATGCCGGTGGGCAAGCCGTACGCGGCGCTGGTGGTCGCGAGCGCGGCCGCGGCGGCGATGGCGCTCCCAGAAGAGAAGACCATGCGGGAGCGTCTCGTCGAGCTCGAAGCCGCGCCGATCGACATCGCAGCGTGCGACTTCCTCACAGCGGTCTACGGATCCCGCGAGGCGGAATCGAGCTATCGCGCGATCCGCAGCGCCGGCTACCCGAAGGGCTCGGTGGACAACATCGTCATCGGCCCGCTCGCCGTGCTCAGTGCGGCGCGGTGGCGCATCGATGACGCGGCTTTTACCGAGCGCATCGAGAACGCGGTGGAACGCGCTGGCCACGCACGCGGTCGTGCGCTGCTCGTCCAGGCGGAGGGGCTGCGCGCGCAGAACGCCGGCGAACATAGCAAGGCGGCGAAGCTGCTCTTCGACGCGGTGCAGTCGTTCGCAACGCTGAACCTCGACTACGAGCGCGCCGTGCGCTCGCCGATCTCGCGCGCTCGCTCGCGGAGACAGGTGGCCGTGATCAGGCGCAGTCGCACCTCGATGAAGCGAAGGCGATCGCCGATCGACTGAAGGCCGTCGCTCTACGCACCGCGATCGGGCAGGTGGCCGTCACGGCCTGACGACCTGACTCGGGCTCTGCCGGTCAGCGATCAGATTCACGGCCACGTGAAGAAGGCGGTCGGACCCACGGAGGATCCGACCGCCTCATGTCGCGTGGGCTACTCGGTCGCGATGTCTCCCTGGTTGCCGCCCTGATCGGAAGAGGCGTTCCGCCAGTGACGGAAGGCAAGGTGCTCGCCTTCAGCGTGGTAATTGAACTTGAAGGGAACGACGTTCCAGGTCGCGCCCGCGCTGAAGTGGAGGGCCACGAACGCGTCGCCGGTGCACGGTGCCGGACAGCCGCCGACCGGGTTGAACGAGCTGGCGGTGACGGATCCGCTCAGGAAGCCCTTGAAGTTGCCCCTGATCCCGGCCGTCACGATCGTGCCATGCGCGCCGGATGTCTCGCAGGCGCCCGGGCTCGCGCCGGCGACGGTCACGAACTTCCCGTCCTTGAAGTCTTCACGGAGCTGCCAGGTGCCAGAGGCGTTCTGGCTGACGGTGAAGACGCGATTGAAGGTGTCGTTGGCCCAGTCGTTGCCGCAGGTGCCGGAGTCCGCAGAAGAACTGGCGTAGGGGCCGAACTTCATCTGGTCGCCCCTGTCACCGTGGTCGCCCTGCTCCCCCTGGTCGCCCTGGTCCTCGTCATCAGCGAGAGCGATCTGCGGGAACGCCAGCAGCAGAAGCGCGAAGATGACTGTCAGCATGCTAAAACGTTTCATTGACTGCTCCTTATCCCGAATAGGTTGTAGCAGATGAGGCAAGGGACAGTTGGCAAGTGAGCGCACAGTAGAAAGGCGGCTCGGGCGATCAGAAGAAATCCAAAGAAGTGTCACGACATCGTGACTTGGATCAGGCGAGCGACCGCCGCAACGCACTGCGCGCTCCGTGATAGCCGCACATGCCGTGCACTCCCCCGCCCGGCGGCGTCGCGGCGCTGCACAGCGTGATATCGCGCGCGCTGGTCGCGTATGGATCGAGCGCGATGCGCGGGCGCATCAGCAGCTGCAAGCGCGCGTGCGAGCCGTTCGCGATATCACCGCCGATGTTGTTCGCGTTCTCCCGCTCGACATCCGCGGGCGTCGACACGACGCGCTTGAGCACGCGCGTTTGGAATCCCGGCGCGAACCGTTCGATCTGCGCTTCGATGCGCCCGGTCATGTCGGTGGTCGAGCCGTTCGGCACGTGGCAGTACGCCCACAGCGTGTGCTTCCCGATCGGGGCTCGAGTGTCATCAAAGAGACTCTGCTGTCCCACGAGCACGAAAGGCCGTTCAGGGTGTCCTCCTCGCGAGACCTCGCGCTCGCTCGCGGCGATCTCGTCGAACGTGCCGCCCAGATGCACCGTGCCGGCGCGCAGACAGTCAGCGGCGCGCCACGGCACGGGTCCATCGAGTGCGTAATCGAGCTTGAACACACCCGGCCCGCGCCGATAGCGCAGCATCCTGCGCCGGTACGACGACGACAGCCGATCGCCCGCGATGAGCGCGAGTGCCGCAGGCGACGTGTCGAAGAGATACGCACGCGCCGGCGGCAGATCGCTCATCTGCTGAACGCGCCGGTCGGTGGTCACCGCGCCGCCGAGCGATGCGAGCTGCGACGCGAGCGCGTGCGCGATCTCGCCCGAGCCCTTTCGCGCGATCGGCCACCCCACCGCGTGTGCGGAGACGCCGAGGCTCAGAGCGAACGCGGCGGTGAACGGGTCGTCGAGGGGCAGGAACGAATGCGCGGCGATCCCAGCAAGCAGCGCCGGTGCGCGATCGGCGCGAAATCGGCCGACGAGCGAGCGCGCGGAGCGCATCGCGCTGAGGCCGAATCGCGCGAGAAGGAGTGGATGCCTCGGAACATGACCGATCGGGCCAAGGATCTCATCGAACAGATCGCTCCACGAATCAACGAGAGGCGCCATGAGCGATGCGTATGCCGGGCCGTCTGCCCCGAGACTCCGGACCGTCGCATTGACCGATCGCTCGAGCACAATTGCCGACCCGTCATCAAGGGGGTGCGCAAGTGGCGCCTCGGGTTGAATCCACACGAGACCCTGCTCCTCCAGACGCAGCGCGCGGAAGAACGGCGACGCGGCACCCATCGGATGGAACGCCGAGCAGACGTCGTGGATGAAGCCGGGAAGCGTCAGCTCCGCGGAGCGCGCGCCTCCGCCGATGTCGTGATTGGCCTCGTAGACCGTGACGCTCCGGCCGGCACGCGCGAGAGTGATCGCCGCGGCGAGGCCGTTCGGCCCCGCGCCGACGACGACGGCATCAGGCACGCGCCCCCAGATAGCGGTCGAACCACTCGCTCGCGCGCCGCAGCGAATCGATCGCATTCTCGCGCGTGCGGAACCCGTGGCCCTCGCCCTCGTACACGTGCTGGTCGAACGTCTTGCCGGCCTTGGCGAGGGCGTCGGTCATGAGCTTCGCCTCGCTCTGCGGCACGCGCGGATCGTTCGCTCCCTGCAGCACGAGCAGCGGCGCCTTGATCTTCGAGACGTGCGTGAGTGGGGAGCGATCGCGATACAGATCCGGCACCTTCGCCGGATCGCCGAGCTCTCGCTCGAGGTAGTCCTTCAGGTCACCGCGCGTCGTGTCGTGCAGCGTCTTCCACGAGACGACGCCGACGACCGAGACGCCCGCGGCCCACACATCGGGCGCCTGCGTGAGGACCATCAGCGTCATGAATCCTCCGTAGCTGCCGCCGTACGCGCCGATGCGCCTCGGGTCGGCGATGCCATCGCTCACCAGCCACTGCGCACCCTTCACGACGTCCTGCAGATCCTTGCCCCCCCAGTCGCCGCGGTTCGCTTCCTGGAATTCGCGGCCATAGCCGGTCGAGCCGCGGATGTTCGGCGCGAGCACGACGTAGCCGTTGTTCGCGAACCACTGCGATGCCCGGTCCCACCAGCGCAGGTGCTGCCCGGTCGGGCCGCCATGGATGTGCACGATCGCCGGCGGGAGCGCGCCGCCGCGGATCGCCTCGGCGTGCGGGACATACAGGAGCGCGGGGATCTCCCGTCCGTCCGCTCCTGGATACCGCACGTGCATCGGCTCAACGAGCGTCGCGGGGTCGATGGTCGCCGGAAGCGATCGCGTGAGTCGCTTCGGCGCGACCATGCGCTCACCGGTGACGTACACGTCCCAGGGGTCGCGCGCGCCGGTCCAGAGGAACGCGACAAGGTCTGAGTCCGGACCGACATGCGCAGACGCGTGCACGCCGGGCCGGTCCGCGACGGCGTGTGTCGCGTGGGACACGGCGAACACGCGGCGGACGGAGGTCGCGGACTCCTCGCTGTGGAGGTAGAGCAGGCCGCGGCCGTCGGGCCGCCAGGTGGGCTCGGTCTCGTCGTGGATGTTCTGCGTCAGGTACTCGATTTCGCCGACCGTGTCCCCTGTTGGATCGAGCTTCGCGATCGCGGGCTCGTAGCGGCCGCGCACGTTCGTCGTGAACGAGATGCGACCGCCGTCGGGCGAGAACGACGCGTGCTGTGATTCGCCATCCTTCCCCTGGCGCGTGTCGAGCATCGTGGCGGGGCCGCCGCCGGCAGACACGAGGTACGTCCCGACATTGGTCCGCGACTTTTCGCGGCGCGAGGCGAAGATGATCTTCCTGCCGTGTGGCGACCAGCGAGGCTGCAGGTCCTCATGCGATCCATCGGTGAGGGGGACACGAACGCCGCTCTTCACGTCGATGATGCTCACGCCGAAGCCGTTGCCGCCGACGTTCGAGACGTAGGCGATGCGCTGCCCATCGGGCGACCAGGAGATGTCGCGGTGCGAGACGCTGGGCTCGTCCGTGATGTTGCGCTCCTGCTCGCCGGAGCGATCGACCACCCAGATCGCCCAGCGCTCGTTGCCGCCTGTGTCACGAAGGAAGGCGAGCTGCTGTCCATCGGGCGACCAGCGGGGAGACACGCTTCGCTCCGTGCCGTCGGTGAGCTGATAGAGCGTTTCCTTCTCGATCGGCGCGCTGTAGATCTCGAAGTTGCCGGTCTTGTTCCAGCTGAACGCGACCTCGTCGCCCTGTGGCGACAGATCGATCGCGCCGAAACTCCAGTCGACGTAGGGGGAGCCGACAAGATCCTCGATCGGCAGCCGCTTGAAGCGGGGGCCCAGCGGACGCGGCCGGTAGACGCCCGCTACGCTCGCTTCGCTCGCTGAACGGGGGCCCCTCCCCCCGGGCACGATGTCGGCCACCGGATTCGCGATCGTCGTCGGCGGCCGCTCCGTGCCGTGCGCGTCCCAGTCCTCGGCGAACGGCTTCGGTCGCTTCGTCTCCTTCGGCGGTGCCACGCTCGCTCCGGGAGCGTCCCCATTGCCGGCTGCGGCCGGCGGCGTCGAGGGCACCGGCCGCTTCGCGTGCTCGATCAGATCGCGCGACTGCCGCGCGACCACGAGCGTGCTCGTGCCCATCGCGGCCTCGCGCGGCGCGGTCGCTTCGCGCGGGACGATCTTCTCGTTGTGCGCCATCAGGTTCTCGAGACGGCCCTTGTACGCGCGGTCCCAGGGCGGCGGGATGAGGATCGAGAACTGCTTCTTGGGCTTCGGCAGCTCGCGCTGCAGCTGGAGCAGTGTGTCCTTTCCGGCGTTCCACATCGGCGAGCGTCCCGCCGACAGGACCGCCGAGAACTCGAGCTCGATCAGCTCGTGCGCGGCGTCGGACGCGAGATCGAGGTCGCCACAGACGAGGACTCCGCCAGCCTTGCGCAGGAGGATGACCGTCGCGCCTTCGCCTCGTGTCCGCACGCGTATCGCGCGCGCGTCCGGCCGCAGGAGCTCGTCGTCTCCGAACACGACGTCTGGCTCGCCGCCGAGGGCCAGCGCGTCGTCCTTGTGCACCGCGATGCGCACGCCGAGCGCTTCACGAAATTTCTCCGCTTCCTTCGCGCGGGCCGCGTTCGTCGCGACGAGCAGCGATGGGCGGCCCGTGCCTTCGATGAGACGCGAAGCGCGCGGGCTGAAGGGTGGGATGTCGATGAGGAGATTGCCGCGAGCGAAGTCGTAGACGATGTACTGGCGCTCGTTCTCGAGCGGCTCGTACAGCTCGAAGATCCACGATCGAAGCTGATGGATATCCACGGCTCAGGCCCGCGTATCGTACCGGGCGGCCCGGCTCAACGCGCCAGCTCCGGGAGCACCAGGAGCGTGTCCAGTCGGACGAGACCGCCGTCCGCTTCGACGCTCGCGATAGCGCGTTCGGTCCGATCGCTCTCCCAGTCGAAGAGACGCCCCACTTTCTTCGGCGACACCCCACCGGCGAGCTCGATAAGCCGGCGCAGCACCGCGGCAACGGCTTCCGTCGAGGAGATCCCCTCCGCGGCCTTCACCGTTTCGGGATAGCGGCGCACGAACAGGTCGTAGGTGTAGTTGTAGTCGTCGCTGCGCTCCCCCACGGCCCTCACGCGCGCGACATACATGAGGCGCTGCAGCTCCTCGATCGCGTGCTCGAGACCGCCGCGGCCTTCCTTCGACTCGATGCCGAGGTCGGCGCGCATCCGCTTCTTCTGCGTCTCGCCGCGGTGCTGGAGGTATTCGACGACGCGCCGGCCGAGATCGGTCAGCTTGCCGGCGCGCACATCCTCGAGGTGATCGTCCTCTTCACCGGCGCGACCGAAGGTCGCGTAGAAGGTCGGCAGCATCTTCATCGACACGAAGGTCGGCTTCTTCAACAGAAGCTTTCCGTAGTAGAGCTTCTTCGCCTCGGGCAGCTCGTCCTTCCACGGCCACATCCACTCCCATTTCTTCCCGTCGTCGGTCGTGGAGAGGTGGTCGAAGCACGCGGGCACCGGGTACGAGGATTCGCCGCTGAACGCGAAGCAGAAGCCGACCGCGTCGACCATCGCGACCAGCTGCGTGGCGTTGCGAACGCGATGCGCGCGCTCGATCTTCTCGCGATGCGATGCGAGGACCGCCGCGATGTCCGGCGCCGCACGCTTTGGCCGGGTGATGAGCTTCATGAGAGAGATATCCGGGCGATCCGCTTCACGAGAGAAATGTCGCGATGAGGCCGGCGATGATGGCGAGGCGCATCGCCCGCGATGAACGCCGGTGGAGCGCCGCGAACTCGCGCCGCAGCGGTGTGGTCTCGGGCATCTCGTCCCAGGCCGGCGTCTGGGCGCGCAGAGATCGCGCCACGGGATTCGCCCACCCGCTCGAATAGAGGACTGCAACAGCCATGACCGCGACGGCGATCCACCGCGCGGCCAGACGCCCTTCGAGGTCGCCGGCGACCTCGTACGCGCCGGCCTTCAGCGCGCTCGTGACGACGACGAGGATGACGCAGAGGATCGCGAGCCCGTCCCAGCGGGCCAGGACCAGCCCAAAAACCCCGCCTGCCTCGCTCCGTGAGCTCATCGTTCGAAAGACAACCGGAGCCACGACAGAGCCGAGGACGACGCCGCCACCGACCAGGATCGCCAAAGCCAAGTGATAAAGGAACTGAAGCGTGTCGCCGTAGAGGGTCTCCACCTCATTTGACCCTAGCCCCTTCGCACACAAAAGGGATTTCCGACTGGCATGCTCGGTTTAGACTGAGTGCCAAGGGAGCGTTCATTGCCCACATATCGTGACTACTTCACCGAGCTAAAGAAGCGCGTCAAGGAAGCGACGCCACAGCAGGTCGCCGACCTGCTCCGCAGTGGTGACGTGCAGCTGGCGGATGTGCGCGAGAAGGACGAGTGGGATGCCGGGCACCTGCCGGGCGCGGTCCACGTCCCGAAGAGCTTCCTCGAGCAGTGGGCCGAGGAGCGGATCCCCGATAAGAACAAGGCGACCGTCCTGTACTGCGCGGGCGGCGTGCGGTCGGCGATAGCCGCCGACACGCTCAGCAAGCTCGGCTACACGAACATCGTCTCGATGGCCGGCGGGTTCAACCGCTGGAAGGACTCGGGCATGGCCACCGTCACGCCGGAGTCATTCACGCCCGAGCAGGCGCAGCGGTACAGCCGCCACCTGCTCATCCCCGAGGTCGGCGAGGCCGGCCAGCACACGCTGCTCCGCAGCAAGGTGCTCCTCATCGGCGCGGGCGGGCTGGGCTCACCCGCCGCGTATTACCTGGCCGCGGCGGGCGTGGGCCAGCTCGGCATCGTCGACTCGGACGTCGTCGACCAATCCAATCTTCAGCGACAGATCCTTCATTCCACCGACCGGCTCGGACAGCCGAAGGCGCTCTCGGCAAAGCAGACGCTCGAGGCGCTCAATCCCGACGTGACGGTGGTCCCCTATCAGGAGCGACTCACGAGCGAGAACATCGACCGGATCATCGCGGACTACGACGTGATCATCGACGGCGCGGACAATTTCCCGACGCGCTATCTCCTGAACGACGCGTCGGTGAAGTGGGACAAGCCCGTCGTCCACGGGAGCATCTACCGCTTCGAGGGACAGATCACCGTCTTCAAGCCGCAGGCCGGGCCGTGCTATCGCTGCCTCTTCCCCACGCCGCCACCGCCGGAGATGGCGCCGTCGTGCGCCGAAGCCGGCGTGCTCGGCGTGCTCCCGGGCGTGATCGGATCGCTCCAGGCGAACGAGGCGATCAAGCTGCTGCTCGGCATCGGCGAGCCGCTCATCGGCCGCTACCTCCTGTTCGACGCGCTCGACACGTCCTTCCGCGAAGTCAAGCTGCGCCGCGACCCGGCATGCCCGGTGTGCGGCACGAACCCGACGATCACTGAATACATCGACTACGAGGGCTTCTGCGCATCGCCGGCGGAGTGGCAGGCCGAGCACGCAGCAAAGCAGGTCTCGAAGGTCTCGACCGCCGCCGACTAAGGACCAATCACGCGAAGATATGCTGACCGTGTGAAGCAATCACGTTTCGCGGTCATCGCCTTCGCCGTCTGGTCGATCGCGATCTCCTGCACCCCCACCGCGACGCCGCCCGCCGGGTCGGCCACCTCGGCCGTCGCCGAGAAGCCCGCGATCAACGAGACCACGCGCGGCGAGATACAGGCGCTCCTCCAGAAGCAGGTCAATACGATGTCCGCGAAGGACCAGACGTCCTTCCAATCGACCATCGACCAGGACCGGCGCGCGCTGGTGCGCTGCGCGAACGAGTCCTATGACGTCGCGACCCGCCTGGGCGTGGGCGCGGCGCCGCAGGTCGGCAAGATCGAGGCGTACCTCGACACTTATGTCCGCGCGTACGTGCAAGAGGGTGCGAACGGGCTGCGGCGGATCTTTTTCCGAAAGGTCGACGGCAAGTGGGTCCAGACCGAGCCGATGGACAGTGAGCTCGGCGGCGAGAAGAAGACCACGGTCCAGGACATCCAGATCGACTATTGGGGCATCGATCAAGATGTGATCGACGCGATGGGCAAGGGCACCCTCGTGTCACGCAAGCTCGTGCTCGACAACCTGCTCTCCGATACACGGCGCGATCCGCTCGCGATCCGCTTCTATCCCACGCGCAGCGTGTCGGGGATCCAGGGCTGTACCGTCGTCGGCTTCCATCTCACGAACGTCGCGTCCGACCCGTACGTGCGCTTCTTCCGCTATTGGTTCAACACCGATGGCTCGATGTCCCCCTCGACGATCACGTTCATCAGCCATGAGTGGCTGCACTGGGCTCAGGACCAATTCAGCCCCGGCATCACCGCGCGACTGCCGTGGTGGCTCGTCGAGGGATGGCCGGACTACGTCGGCCAGTCACGCAGCGAGGGCACGATCAAGTTCGTGCTCTGCCAGACCGCCACACCGACGCTGAAGCAGCTCGAGGACGGCGCGGATCCCAACGGTCCGCCCGAGCTCTCGCCGCAGTACTACGCCTTCGCGAACTCGATGGTCGAGTACCTGTACGCCACGTACGGCGGCAAGGACGCCTATCGGAAGCTCGCGCTGGCATTCAAAGAGGACGCGGTACCCGCGAACGTCTTCCCGAAGGTCCTCAATGTGACCGCCGCGAAGTTCTACGACGATTGGAAGGTCGCGGCGAAAAAGAAGTACTGCTAAAAGTCCCGCGCGTCCCGCCGACGTGTTAGCTGTACTCAAACCATTCCAGACGATGGCCAGGTCGCTTGCTCTCGCGTAGCCCATCGGTACTAGGACTCGTACGCAATGAGTGCGAATGAGGCGAGATGTGACCTATTTGGTACCGATAAAGGGTTGGCGTGACGCCATTGCGCCGATATGGTCGCTCTCAACCACGAGCAGAGGGATAGGGAGCACTCAAGCAGTGACACTCATCAACGTCGAGATCGCGCGACCGCAGCCGCTGACGCTGGCCGAGCTCACACCGATCCCCGACGTCATCGAACGCGCGCGCGGCGGCGACCGCGTGGCCTTCGCCGACCTCTACGACACCCACTGCGACGCCGTCTACCGCTACATCCTCTACCGCGTGCGTGAGCCCAGCGACGCCGAGGACCTGACGTCCGAGGTGTTCACCCGGGCCTTTGCGAACATCCACCGGTACACCTGGCAGGGCAAGTCATTTCTCGCCTGGCTCTACACGATCGCGCGCAATGCGGTGACCGATCGTCGCCGCCGCGAGCGTCCTACGGTCGACCTCGACGACGCCTATGGCGTGGCCGAGGAAGGCCCGACCGCTCACGATCGCGCGGTGCGTGGCGAGCAGGTCGACGCGCTTCGCGGCGCGGTGAAGCACCTCACGACCGAGCAGCAGGAGGTTCTCGTCCTGCGTTTTGTCGAGAACATGTCCAGCCGCCAGGTCGCGAAGGTGCTCGGGAAGAACGAGGGCGCGATCCGCGCTCTTCAATTCCGCGCACTCGGACGACTGCGCAAGATCCTGACGCCAGAGGTCGCTTAACGACTCGCTCGCGACCCATATCGCTTCGCTCACGAACTTCCTCGCCTCGCGTGTGTGAGCAAGCTCCCACAGCTCGGCTCGTCGGCTCGTAGACTGAACACCGAGATGCCCCTGCGCCGACTGACCCTTCTCTTTGCGTTCACGGTCGTCGCGGTCGGCTGCTCGATCCTCCCCGCCGACCTGCAGCACGAGCTGCTGCCCTCGCAGACGCAGTACGCGACAGCATCGGCCGCCTTCCAGATCATCATCGACAAGCACGTCGACAAACCCACCTCGAAACAGCTGATTCCAGGGGCTCTGGACGGGGTCGCGGCGTACCTGAA
This sequence comes from Chloroflexota bacterium, assembly GCA_031394155.1. Classification (GTDB taxonomy): domain Bacteria; phylum Chloroflexota; class Limnocylindria; order P2-11E; family P2-11E; genus CF-39. Next base: position 12,758 of record JANMWW010000307.1, read on the forward strand.
AGCCCAGAATATCGAGGCCAATCCGGTCATCGACCGTCCCGACCTGACCGGAAGCCAGTGGTCCGACTTCGCGAAGCTCAGCGCCTCGCTTGACGCCGTCCTGCAGCGTTATCCGGCCGCGAAGAAAGACCTTCTCGAGCGCGCGGCGGTCGACGGGATGGCCCGCTCGATGAACGAATGCCACACCTATTACTTGGATCCCGATCGTGCCAAGGGATTCAACAAGCCCCCTGCGCCCGTCTCGGGGATCGGCGTGACGATCAATCAGTCTGAGCCGAACACGCCCATCGAGGTCATCGACGTGATCGCGAACACACCCGCAGAGAAGGCCGGCGTGAAGAAGGGCGACAAGATCATCAAGGTCAACGGCGAGGACGTGAGCAAGCTCACGACCTCCGAGGTGGCCGACCGCGTGCGGGGACCCGAAGGGACTCCGGTCACGATCGTGTTCGACCGCCAGGGGACCAGCGTCGAGCTCACGATGAACCGCGCGAGGTTCACCGCGCCGCTCACCGAGACGCGTCTGGAGAGCGGCGACATCGCGTACGTGAAGATCAAGCAGCTCATCTCGACCGTCGCGGATGACTCCACGACCGCCCTGCGCTCGATGCAGAACGCGCGTGGCGTGATCCTCGACCTGCGTGACGATCCGGGCGGCCTGCTCGACGTCGCCATCGACGTCGGCAGCCTCTTCGTGAAGAACGGGCCGCTGGTCTACCAGACAGCGCGCGACGGGCAGAAAAACCCGATCGAGGTCAACCCGCGCCGCTACCTTGGCATCAAGGCGCCGCTAGTCGTGCTGGTCAACAAGAACTCCGCCTCAGGCTCCGAGATCATCGCGGCCGGCATCCGCTCGAGCGGCACGGGAACCGTCATGGGCACCCAGAGCGCCGGCTGCGTCGGCAGCGCACAGCCACGCGACCTTCCGGACGGCGGCGTGCTCCTCGTGACGCTCACCAAGATGCAGGACGCCAAGACCGGCGCGGACCTGAACGGCCCGGGCAAGGGCGTCGTGCCGGACCAGACCGTGGAGGACGATGCCAAGACGACGAACGTCGACGAGGTCATCCAGGCAGCCGTCGCGTACCTACACGCACACGGTTAGACCCGCCCTCGCTTTGCAGGCCAAGAACCGGAAGTGTCTCGCCCTAGCTTTTGCAGTCCAAAAACCACGCGCGACCCGCTTTAACTTTGAAGGCCCAGAGCAATCAATCCCCCGACCAGGATGGCGACGCCCACGTACTGATTTGGCGCGAGACGCTCGCGGAGCACCAGTATCGCCAACACGGCGGGAATCAGAGGGTACGCGCCGCTGCCGGTCATGACGAATGATGCGTACCCGGATGCGATGCCGAGCATCAGGAGCACGTTCGCTCCGGTGTCGAGGACGCCGACGAGCGCGATGATCGCCAGCGTCGATGGCACGAGGAGCGGCGCGATCGGCGTTCGCTTCCACAAGATGAATGCCGACATCATCGCGATGCCCCAAAGACGCCAGATGATCACGAGCGCGAACGGCTCGTTGCTGCGCGTCGCCGCACTCAGCATCACGCCCCATACGGCGAACCCGAGCGTCGCCAGAACACCAAGCCGCACGCCTTCTGTCGGCCGCCCCATCGTCTGGCGCAGCTCTCGGATGTCCGTCGAGGCGATCGCCACGCCGACGAACGTGACGGCGATGGCGATGGTCTGGCCCAAATTCAGCCGCTCGCCGAGGAAGATGACGATCCCGATGACCGAGAGCGCCGCGTAGCTCGCGACGACCGGGCTGACGACGGCGATCGGACCGAGCGCGAAGGCGCGGTACAGGAACACGAGCGAGGACGTGCCGATGAGCGCGAGCGCGAAGGCCCAAGGGACCTGCGACCACTCGAACACCGGCCACCGCTGCAGCGCAAGAAGGACGAGGACGAGCACGGCGTTGCCGATCACTTGCATCACGAGCGCTGTCCACGCGAAGCCCGCACGGCGTGTGGCCATCGCCGCCGCGTAGTCGCCGAAGCCGAACGCGACGGCTGCGCCGACGCCGTAGAGGAGCGCTTCCACGGCTAGACGATCAGCTGTCGAGGAGCGCGGGTGAAGTTGCGGGATCCACGTTCGGTGATGAGCAGCATGTCTTCGAGGCGCACGCCGCCGATCTCGGGGTCGTAGACACCAGGCTCGACGGTCACGACGTCTCCCGCGGCGAGAGGGTCGGTCCCACTACGACCGACGCTCGGCGCCTCGTGGATCTCGAGTCCGACGCCATGGCCGGTGCCGTGGATGAAGCCCTTCGGGAGCGCGCCGTTCGCACGCGGGCCGTGCTGCTGGCCCGGGCGGAGCGTGTCGTACCCGGCGGCGAAGATGATGTCCTCCACCAGTTCGTGCACCTCGCGGCCGGTGATGCCGGGGCGGAGTGCCTTGATGCCCGCGTCCTGCGCGCGCTTGACGACCTCGTACATCTTCAAGATCTCCGCGGGCGGCTCGCCCTTCGACACCGTTCGCGTCATATCCGCCCAATACCGGCTCGCCTTGTGCTGCGGAAAGATATCCATGACGATCGGCTCGCCCGCGTGCAGCGGACCCGAGCCACTCATGTGCGGATCGGCCGCCTGCGGGCCTGGCGCGATGATCGCGCCGTCGGACGCGTAGCCGAGCTCGAGCAGCCGGCCCTCGACCACGGCGCGGAGCCGCTCCGCGGTGAACGTTGCGCCATCGAGTTGAAGCACCTTGTCGGCGCCAACGGTCGCGCGCCGCAACGCGTCGACGCCCCGGGACCACGCATCTTCGGTCGCGCGCTGCGCGGCGTCGAGCGCTTCGATCTCGTCGGGGCGCTTGGCTCGCCGGCGCTCGCCGATGCTGTGCACGATGTCGAGCTCGATGCCGAGGCCACGCAGTCGCTCTGCAATTCCCACTGGGAAATACCACGCGACGCGCACGCGCTTCGTGCCGCGCGATGCGAGGAAGCGCGCGATCACGTTCGCGTCGAGCTCCTCGCGCGACAGGCCCGTACCCGAAAGCTCCTTCGCACCGAACGCGTCGATGTTGAACACGCTCGTGGCGCGCGACTGCTTGCGCACGCGGCCTTCCTCGAGCGAATTGGCGACGACGATCACCTCGCTGCCATCCTCGAGCGCGATGATCGCGTCGGACGACAGGAATCGAGTGAGGTGATAGACGTCGGGGAACTTGTACCCGTCGGCATAGAAGAGGAGCGGAGGGACCATCCGGACCAATTTAGTGCCGCGTGCGCTCCACGTGCTCAGACGCGCGGTCTCTGCCTGCACGAGCCCGTCTGCCTACGTAGGTCGCGAGTCTGCCTGAACGCTACGCAGGATCGCCACGGCGAGTGGGATGACGATCAAGAGCAGCGAAACCGCGACGCCGACGCTCAGGATCGGGGCGAGCTCGAGCGGCGCGGATCCCCCGAGCGCTTGTCCGAGCTCGATAGCCAACAATCCGAGGTATCCGACCGAGGCAATGAGCACGAGCACCACGCGTCGCTCCACCGGCACGCCGAACCGTGCGGCGAGCCACACGAGGACGAGCAGCACCTGCAATGCATGAAGCGCGAGCGCATGCGGGAACGTGAGCATGCCGCGTGCGCCCACGGTGATCGGTGATGTCGCGGTGCCGGCGGAGGCCTGGGCGATGCCCTCACCGAGCAGCAGGAATCCGACACCGAGTCCCGCGACGAAGAACAGCAACCCGAGCCGCACAGCCCAGACGGTCGCGCGATCGCTTGCCACACGCCCGAACGCGCGGATCGCAAGCCAGAGGACCGCGAAGGAGATCAGAAGGATCAGGACGCCCATCGTCGAGAACACGGCTACGTCGAAGTCGGTCGCGGAGTTGAAATGCGAGGCCGTTCCGCGCCAGCGCTGCAGGATGATGAGGCCGACCTCGCCGACGCTCGACGCGCCGTAGACGATCGCGAATGTCATGTCCTGGACCCGTCTCGCCGGCAGGAGACCGAGGATCCACGCGAGCGTCGCCGTCGCGATCGCGAACGACAGGCTGAACTCGATTGGCTTGCGCCAGGTGACTGCACCTTCCCATGCGCCACCATTCAGCGCGTACACCCCGGCGTGGATGACGGTGCTCGCGAAGAAGAGGAGCGCGACCGCGTAGAGCAGGCGCTGCGGTCCGCGCGCCTCTCGCCATACGGCCTCGCGAGCGTTCACGCGTCGAGCCTAAAGCCCACGCACACCCGCGACCGCCCTCGGATGTGGTCTTCCTAGCGCAGCTGCCACCGTTCGCGCACGAAGGCCAGCGCGTCGTCATTCGATGACGCTCTCGATCGCTTCCTCACGGTCCCCAGATGTGAGCGTCCAGATCCTGTCGCGGCCCGCCACGATCTGCGATTGATCCACAACGAGCACCACAAGGCCGAGCGCGGCGTAGCGCAGTGCCTCGTCTCGCATCTCGACGCCACTCTGGTTCGAACCCGGGCTCATGAGGAGGCCGGGCCGCTTCGCCTGCACCGCCGGAGCGAAGCGCGTGGCGTTCGCGACGCCATCACGGCCATTGGCATACTCGAGATCGCTCACGGGCCACACTGCCCGAAGCCGAGGCCGCGGACTCCTTCAGCTGCAAGCCCGCGGCCTTGTCGTACACGAATTGGGCGCCGAGGTCCTCCGCTCGCGCCGAAGCCGGCAAGGCGGTGGTCGGACGCGCAGCCGCTGTGGACGACGATGCGGTTGAGGACGCCGGCGCCGACGCTGGCGTACCCCCGCATGAGACGGCGATCACGAGCGCGACCGCGGCGCTGCGCGACGAGAGGGTCACAACAGCGCATAACGCGACGGTCGCCGCCAGGTTCGCTGGATACTCTTGCGCGGTGCCAAAAGATGCCGCGCGCACGGTGGAGGTGGACGCGATCGTCTATCTCGGAGAGGAGTTCTGATGTCCAAGGGGTACGTCGTCGTCAACGTGAAGGTCAAGGACTCGGATCACTACCCCGAGTACGCGCGACTCGCGCGGGACACCGTGGCGAAGTACGGCGGCCGGTATCTCGTGCGCGGCGCGACCCCGACCATCGTCGAGGGCGCGCCAAAGTTGGAGCGCTTCGTCATCCTCGAGTTCCCGTCGCTCGAACAGGCGCGGCGCTGGTACGACTCCGATGAGTACCGGCCGGTGCGAGCGCTGAGGCACAAGTGGGCCGATACCGAGCTGTTCATGATCGAGGGACACGAGGGCTGATCAGGCCGGCTCGATCTCCCCCGTCGCCGAGCGCGGCCCGGAGTGAAGCGTCGCCACTCGGACGCCGGCAAGGATCACCGCGCCGCCGACCACCTCGAGGGGCGCAGGTTGTTCTCCCAGGATCAGCACGGCCTGCACCAGCGCGAAGATCGGCACGAGATAGCTGACCATCGACGCGGTCCCTGCGCCGAAACGGCGCACGCCCCAGTAGAACAGCACGAATCCGACGATCGTGGCGAACACGACGAGGTACGCGATGTCCAGCCACGCGAAGACCGACCAGGACGGCACGTCGGCGTAGCCCTTCTCGAGGAAGCCCAGCGGGAACAGCATCGCCGCACCGGCGAGACACGCGACCGCAGTGACGCCGAGTGGTGAGCCTTGGCGTGTCGTGATCGCACCGATCGTCGCGTACACGCTCCACGCAGCTGCGCCGCCGAGATGCAGCAGGTCGGCGGTCAGGCGCTGGCCGGTGAACGTAAGTCCGGTCGCGGCGGCTATGACCAGGATCGCGCCGACCGTCGCGAGGCCCAGACCAGCGAGCTTGTACCTGTTCAATCGCTCTCCGATGACTGTCGCGAACACGACGGTCAGCACCGGATTGATGGTCGGCACGATGAGCGCACCGTCGGAGGCCGGAGCGATCGTGAGCGCGGAGAAGACCAGCGCGTTGTAGACGAAGATCCCGAAGAACCCAGCGACGATCAGGAGTGGCCATCGCTCGAGACCGAGCGGCTGCCTCGTGATGCGGGCGAGCGCAAGCATGAGCGACCCGGCGATCGCGAAGCGGATCGCGGAGAGCTCGAACGGTGGGACCGCGGTCACGCCGAGCTTGCCGAACGTCCAGCTGCCGCTCCAGCAGAGCGCGACGGTGACGAACGCGCCGACGGTCAGGACTCGCGAGCTAGGCGACGCGCACCCCCTGCTGGTACACGGCCCACACGCGCCAGAGCGCGCGGGCATCGGAAAGCGGATCGCCGTGGACGAGCACCAGATCGGCGGGCAGGCCCTCCGCGATCTGGCCCGCGTGCTTGACGCCGTAGAGGGTGCCGCCATTGCGCGTCGCCGCGGCGAGCGCTTCGAATGGCTGGAGACCTGCGGCCACGAGAAGCTCGACCTCCCATGCGAGATGGCCGGCGCGCACCGATCCGCCGCCGAAGTCGGAGCCCGTCGCGATCGTCACGCCGGCGCGTTTCGCTGCGGCGACCGACGCGTAGGCGCCCGCTTTGCGCTTCGCGATGCGCTGGCGGCTGTCGGCCGTCGCGAAGCGATCGATGGTCGTCGTCGTCGCGAACGTCTCCCACGACGCGAAGACGGAGAGCGTCGAGACGAGTGTCACGTTGTTGCGCTTCATCGTTCGGGCGATGTCGTCATCGAGCTCCATGCCATGCTCGATGGAATCGACGCCGCCCTCGGCCGCGACGCGCGCGCCATCGAGGTAGCCGGAGTGCGCCGCGACCTTCGCGCCGCGCGCGTGCACGGCCGTGACGGTCTCGCGCACCGCATCGACCGTGAACGGCGAATCCTTCACGCCGCCGGGCGCGTCCATGTAGAGCTTGACGAGATCGGTCCCGAGATCGAGCTGTCCCATGGCCGCGTTCTTCAGGCCCGGGCTGTCGGTGGTCACCCACATGTCCGGGTACCCCGTGCCCCCGATCCACGTGCCCGCCACGCGCATATACGGCGCGCCGGTCTTGCCCTTGTGCTCGTCGCGCACTCCGATCGCGATCGGGACGCCACTGGCGCTCGGCGATCCGACGTCGCGGGACCACAGCACGCCGGCCTGCACCAGTCGTTTGGCGTTGTCGCGCGCGACCTGCCGGAGCACGTCCGGGGGGTCGTCGCCGCGCTGGATCCAGTGGCTGCCGCCCTGCATGGTGAGGTGGCTGTGGCAGTCGACCATCGCCGGAACGATCACCGCGCCACCCGCATCGAGAACCTCGGCCCCGTGCGTGTCGGCGGAGTCGTTCGGACGGATCCACGCGATCTTTCCGTCCTCGATCGCGAGGCTCACGCCCGTTCGCAGGGACGCGGACGTGCCGTCAGCGAAGGCTGCGTCGTGAAGGACGATGCGCGTCACGGTTCGCGATGGTAGGCGAGCGCTAGCGTTCGGGCTTGCGCACCAGGCGCTTTGCCAGGAGGTACAGAAAGAGCAGCACGCCTGCGGCACCGCTTGCCAGCGCGAATTCCTTGCCGACGCCCGCGATCTGCAGGACGAAGATGAAAAACCAGGCCGCGAGGACCCATCCAAGAGCTTCGATGCGCTCGTCTGAGGTCATGCCCTGTCCGCCACGTCGGGGACGGAAAGCAAATCCGAGGAGCGCGATCACCGTGGCCGCGATGAGGCCGTAGACCACGTTCTCAAGGCTCATTCGGAGAGGCGCATCTCTGCCGCTGGTATACGCCCGCCGTCAATCCCTCCACGCGCGATTGCTGCGGCGGCTCAGTCCGTCCAATCCATGACGACCTTGCCGCACTGGCCCGAGCGCACGACGTCGAACGCCTCCGCGAAGTCCTTCGCGGCGAAGCGATGCGTGATCACGGGTGTGATGTCGAGTCCGCTCTGCAGCATCGAGCCCATGCGGTACCAGGTCTCGAACATCTCCCGGCCGTAGATGCCTTTCAGCGTGAGGCCCCGGAAGATCACCTGGTCCCAGGAGATCGGGATCTCCTCGCTGGGGATCCCGAGGAGCGCCACCCGCCCGCCATTGTTCATGAACTTCAGCATCGAGCGAAGGGCCTCGGGTGCGCCTGACATCTCGAGGCCGATGTCGAACCCCTCGAGCATGCCGAGCTCCTGCATGACTTGGTCGAGCGTCGTCGTGCGGTAGTCGACTGCGAGCGTCGCGCCCAAGCGGCGCGCGAGGTTGAGCCGATACGGATTGGAATCGGTGACCACGATGTAGCGCGCGCCGGCCATCTTCGCCACGGCCGCGGCCATCACGCCGATCGGCCCGGCGCCGGTGATGAGCACGTCCTCCCCCGCCAGCTCGAATGACAGCGCGCTATGCACGGCGTTTCCGAGCGGATCGAGGCACGAGCCGATCTCGTCGGGCATGCCCGGCGGCAGCACGTACGCATTCGACGCCGGAACCGAGACGAACTCCGCGAACGCGCCGTCGCGGTTCACACCGATGCCTCTTGTGTTGCGGCAGAGATGGCGGCGGCCGGCGCGGCAGTTGCGGCAGTGGCCACACGTGACGTGCCCCTCCACCGAGACGCGCTGGCCCGTCGTGAATCCCGACACCTCGCTGCCGACGTCGACGATCGTTCCCTCGAACTCGTGACCGAGCACGAGCGGGATCTTTATGGTCCGCTGCGCCCACGCGTCCCAATTCACGATGTGCAGGTCCGTGCCGCAGATCGACGCGTAGTGCACGCGAAGGAGCAGGTCGTTCGGCCCGATCGTCGGCTTTGGGACGTCTTGCAGCCAGATGCCGGGTTCGGCCCGGCTCTTCACGAGCGCTTTCACGACGTTCTTGGCCGCGTGAGAACTCTCACGCGGAGGGGATCACGCCGAGGGAACGCCCGACCCTGGTGAACGCCGCGATCGCGCGGTCGACGTGCTCCGGCTCGTGCGCGGCGGACAGCTGCACACGAATGCGCGCTTGATCGCGCGGCACTACCGGGAACGAGAACGCGATGACGTAGATGCCTTCGTCGAGGAGCCGGTCGGCCATCGTGGACGCGAGCTTCGCGTCGCCGAGCATGACCGGGACGATGGGATGCTCGCCCGGCACGAGACGGAAGCCCGCCTTCGTCATCCCCGCGCGAAAACGCGCGGCATTCGCGACGAGCCGTTCGCGCAGATCGTTCGCCGATTCGAGCAGATCCAGCACGGCGATCGACGTCGCGGCGATGACGGGCGCCAGCGTGTTGGAGAAGAGGTATGGCCGGCTGCGCTGCCGCAGGAGCTCGACGATCTCCTTGCGACCGCTCGTGTAGCCACCCGATGCGCCACCGAGCGCCTTCCCGAGCGTGCCGGTGAGGATGTCCACGCGCCCCATGACACCGCGAGCCTCGTGCGAGCCGCGACCGCCCTTACCCATGAACCCCACGCCGTGCGAGTCGTCGACGAACACGAGCGCGCCGTGCTTGTCCGCGAGATCGCAGATCGCGGGCAGGTCCGCGAGGGTGCCGTCCATCGAGAACACGCCGTCCGTCGCGATGAGCTTGAAGCGCGCATCCTTCGCGGCCTCGAGCTGCTTTGCGAGATCGGCCATGTCGTTGTTGGCGTAGCGGAAACGCTTCGCCTTCGAGAGACGGATCCCGTCGATGATGCTCGCGTGGTTGAGCGAGTCGCTGATCACCGCATCCTCTTCACCCAGGATCGTCTCGAACAGTCCCCCGTTCGCGTCGAAGCATGAGCCGTAGAGGATGGTGTCTTCCGTGCCGAGGAACCGCGTGAGCCGACCCTCGAGCTCCTTATGGATGTCCTGGGTGCCGCAGATGAAGCGCACTGACGACATGCCGTAGCCCCAGCGATCCAGCGCGGCGTGCGCGGCCCGTAGGACCACAGGATGGTCTGAGAGACCGAGGTAGTTGTTCGCGCAAAAGTTGATGACCTCAAACTGCAGGGGCAGGGGCCCGTGTTCAGCCGAGCGAAGCGAGGCGTGTACGCGGATCTCGGCGCCCTGCGGCGACGTGATGATCCGCTCCTTCTTGTAGAGCCCGGCCTCGCGGATCTGGCTGATCTGCTCGTCCAGGCTGTCGAGGAAGCGCCGGTCCATCGCGGGCATCATCGCCCGTCGGCCCGTGACTTGCACGCGGCCGCCCTGCCTACGCGGCCCTAGCGCCCTCCGCTGCTGCGCGGAACGCTTCCGCGCACACGTCCCGCACCGCGATCGGCGATGCGTCGCACTCATCCGCGAGACCCATGAGCGCGTCGAACATCGCGTCGGATCCGCGCTTGGGCAGGTCGCCGTTTCCGCCGCGCCAGTTCTCGCGCGCGTCGTTCACCAGGCGCACGACGCTGTCCTGGAAGTTGTCGCTGCGGAACTCGTTCCACAGCGCAACGCGCTCAGCCGCTTCCGCCAGCACGCGAGCGCGCTCGTCCGACGCTTTCATCCCTGCACCGTCACTTTCAACTGCGACCCGGAGGTCACGAGACCACCGCCTGCTGCTGAGCGAGCACGGCGTTGTACACGTCCAGGTAGTCGGAGACCATGCGATCGCGGCTGAAGCGCTCGGCACAGCGCGCGCGGACGGCACGCCGATCCAGCATGCCGACCTTCGCGAGCGCCGCAAGCGCGCCATCGACATCGTCGACCACGAACCCGGTCACGCCGTCGTCCACCACCTCCGGCACCGATCCGCGCCGCCGCCCGATGACCGGCGTCCCGCAGGCCATGGCTTCGATCATCGACAGGCCAAAGGGCTCGGCGAAGTTCACCAGGTGCACGAGGGCAAGAGCATTGCCGAGAAGCTCATCTCTTTCCTTCGGTCCTGCGGAGCCGACGTAACGAACGCGGTCATCGTCGATGTGCGGTGCGACCTCGCGGGCGAAATAGGCCTCATCGTGGATGATGCCGGCGATCACGAGCCGCATGTCCGCTCGGCGAGCGAGCTCGATCGCCTCGGCCACGCCTTTGTCCGGATGGATGCGTCCGAAGAACACCAGGTACTCGCCGGCAGCCTCGCGTGGTGTGAACTCATCGAGTGCGATGCCGTGATAGACGGTCGCGAGATAGCGAAGCGACGGATGCCGGTCCGCGTTGCTGATCGAGACGTAGCTCGACCGCCCGTCGTAGCGCTTGAAGACGGGCAGGATCCGCTCGGAGGAGAAGCCATGGATCGTCGTGACGAGCGGAACATCAGTGAGGCCGCTGTACGACAAAGGCAGGAAGTCGTAGTGGTTGTGAAGCAGATCGAGTCCGAGATCGCGCGCTCGCTCGAAAGCGTTCGCGATGTGCAGGCTCTCCCAGACCTTTGCGTCCAGGGAGTCGTCCTCGCTGAGCGGACGCGGCGCCACGCTCTCCAAACGAGCCGCGGTGATCGAGTCCGCGGTCGCGAAGAGCGTGACATCCACCCCGCGCTCAACGAGTCCCTCTGTGAGAAGCGAGACGACTCGCTCCCAGGGACCGTAGTGACGGGGCGGCACTCGCCACGAGATCGGGGCGAGGATGCCGACCCGCAGGGTCACTTCTGGCCGGTCGGGCTGCTCCCGGAGGTCCCAGGCTCGACCTTGCCGCCATGGATCTCACCGCGCCACGCGCCCGTTGGGACTTGGCGCTTCTCGATGAAGTCCTTGAAACGACCGAGGTCGCCGGAGACCCGTCGGTCGAGGACGCCAAGGGCGTCGCCGACCTTCTCGGCCGCGTCGCGCGGCTCGTACGAGATCTCGAGAAAAACCCGGGACGTCTCGCCGACTGGCTCGAACCGCACGGTGCCGGCGTTCGGCGTGCCAGTGGTGCTGCGCCACGCGATGATCTTGTTCGGGGTCTGCTCGGTGATCTCGGCTTCCCACTCTTCGGTCTTGAGACCGATCTGCGCGGTCCAGCGCAGCGTCTTTTCGTCGAGCTGGACGACTTCCTTCACGCCTTCCATGAACTCGGGGAAACTCTCGAACTGCGTCCACTGGTCGTACGCGACTTCGACCGGAACGTCGACGACGATGTCCTTCTGGATCCGTGCCATGTGCGTGACTCCCTTTTTTCTTTTACGCGGCGCGGGACGTGATGATCTCTTCCACCGTGCCGTCCCACCGTGTCAGGAACTCGTGTGCATCGAGCACGTCGTCGCGGTTGATCGGTTCGCTCACTTCACCCGGGCCGTCGCGCTTCACGATCGCCAGGCTGTTCTCCCCACAGACGCTGCACGCCAGACGCACGACGAGGGCATTCGGCTCCGCCGTGATCCCGCGCACCGCGCAGCTCCGCAGATGGGCGCCGCAGTTGGGGCATTCCATTTGTCGGATGCTGTCGAAGACCGCGCCGATCCAATCCACACCGCTGTCCTCTGCACGTCCCTCGCCACATGCGGCGCTCGCTCGCTCGTTGAGCGAGAGAGCAGGCAGATTGTGGACAGATCCTGTGTTTTCTAGGGCGTTTCTTCGTCCGTCGCGAAGGCGCCGATCAGCGCCCCCGTGATCCGCGCCTGCGAGACAAGCTCCGTCCAGACGGTCTCGATGGTCGTGTCGTCAGGTGCGTCTTCCTGGCCGCGCACGCGACGCAGCGCCGCCACGACGCAGGAGCGAAGCGATCGCGCCGAGAGGTAAGCCCCGTCCGCGACTCGTGCGACGCTCGCTGCCATGGCTGCGCGACGGTGCGCCTCGATGTACGCGGGCATGTCGTCAGGCGGAGAGCCGTGCAGGGTGGAGCCGTCTGAGTAGAGGACGACCGCGACGTCGTACGGCGTGATCGTGGAAAGGCTCGCGCTCCGACCGCCGATATACACGACGTCATGGAGCCGCAGCGTGACCCGCCCTTCGGCGGCGAGCGCGCCGGCGCGCGCGAGGATGCGCGTGGCGATGACCAGTTCCGTGGCCGGCTGCTCGCGCACCAGCATGCGGATAGGGTGGCACGGAACCCGAAAGCCGGCACGGACGTCGTAGGAGTGAGATGAGAACTTGCTTGCTCGTCCTGGTGGCGCTCCTCTGCGCGGCCGCCTGTGCGCCCGCCGCCGGCTTACCGGCGCGCCAGGCGGATATCACCGGCCTCGTCACGAACGTGGGTGCGGGCACGCGCACGATCCTGGTGGAGGAGTTGCGCGATCCGAACACCGGGGCGAAAGCGTCGGTGACGATCGACGACTCGACGCGCATCTGGACCGCGAACGGACAGTCGGTCACGCGTGTGGCACCGGATGCTCTGCGCGTCGGCGCGAGCGTTCGTGTGTGGTTCAACGGACCTGTCGCGACGTCGTATCCGGTGCAAGGAAAAGCCGCTGACATCGCGATCGCCGCTTCTTCCGGCGTGCCACGGCTCGACGTCCTGAGCAAAGGCGGCCCGACGGTGGTGGTGCGAGTGAATCGCGTGGACGCGGCGCACGTCGCGTGCAACGGCGGCGACGTGATCTTCGCCGCCGATCAGGGAGCCTTCCTGCTTCCGTGGAACGTGCAGGTGGTACGCGAGTCCGACGGAAAGATCCTCCTCGATCAGCGCGTCACGGATCTCCCGCGCTGGATGCTCGTCACGCAGGCGGCGGTGGGCATCTCGGAACAGGCGATCGCCGGTCCCTACGTCGCCTGCTAGAGGACAATCTGGGGGTGATGCACTCGTGACGCGCGTCCTCGTCATCGGCGGCACGGTATTCATCGGGCCGGCTGTGGTGCGCCAACTCGGGCAGTCCGGACACGAGGTCGCGGTGTTTCACCGCGGCGAGAACGAGATCGATCTCCCCGAGAGCGTGCGACACATCCACGGCGACCGCGCGCGCATCGCGGACTCGCGCGCGGAGATCGCCACCTTTGCGCCGGAGGTCGTGGTCGACATGCGTGCCATGACCGAGGCAGACGCGAAGGCGGCAGCCGACGCGGTCCGTGGCATCGCGAAGCGCTACGTCGTCATCAGCAGCATGGACGTGTACCGCGCGTATGGCCGTCTGCATGGATCCGAGCCGGGTCCCGCGCTGACGCCGCCATTCAACGAGGACTCGTCGCTCCGCGAAAAGCTGTACCCCTACCGGCCAATGACTACTGCGGAGCCGCAAGGCGCAGCAGCAGGACGAACAGCCACGCCTGAGTGGCTGTTCTCCTATGACAAGGTCCTCGTCGAGCGGGTCGCGCTGCAGGACCGTGAGCTCGCGGGCAGCGTGGTCCGCTTTCCGATGGTCCACGGTGAACGCGACGGGCAGCGCCGCTTCTACGCGATCTGGAAGCGGATCGCCGACGGCCGTCGCGCGATCCTGCTGAGCACCGGCTTCGCGGGATTCCGCTCATCCCGCACGCATGTCGACAACGCCGCGCACGCCGTCGCGCTCGTCGCGACCGACGATCGTGCCGCGGGCCGCGTGTACAACGTCGGCGAGCCCGACGCGCTCGCCGTCAGCGAGTGGGCGGCGCTCATCGGAAAGCAGATGAGCTGGGGTGGGCAGCTCGTGATCCGGCCGTCCGGCGACCTGCCGGCGCATTTGAAGGACGAACGGCCCGACATGTGGGAGCACCACCTGGTCGCCGACACCTCCCGCATCCGTCGCGAGCTCGGCTACCGCGAGATGGTCTCGCGCGAAGAAGGCCTGCGGCGCACGCTCGCGTGGTACTCCAACGTGCCCGCGCCAGACCCGAAAACTGCCGCAAATCTCGATTACGAGGCCGAGGACGCCGCGCTTGTCACGATCCGCGACCCGGCGGTGCGTTGAAAGAAGACATGGACGCAGCACTGCCCCTCCGCGCAGCCCGGGCCGCGCCGGGATTGCCGCCGTCATTTGAGACGCTCTTTCGCAGGGAGTACGCACGGGTGGCCGCCATCGCTCAGCGCATCGTCCGCGACGCCGATGAGGCGGAGGATGTGGCTCAGGACGTGTTCGTGTCCTTCTACCGCAAGCACCCCGCGGATGCCGGCTACGCGCCTGCCTGGCTCCATGCGGCCGCCGCCCACACCGCGCTGAACGCGATACGGTCGCGCGAGCGTCGCGGCCGGCGCGAGACCGCGCACGCGCGTGAATTCGACCGCGGGGTCGATCCGCAGCGAGCGGTCGAAGACGTGGAGACGCGTACCGAAGTGCGTGCGGCTCTCGCGCGAATGGACGAGCGCGCCGCGTCGCTGCTCGCGCTCCGCTACAGCGGCCTTTCCTACGACGAGATCGCGGCGGCTTTGGGCCTCCGCAAATCGAGCATCGGAACGCTGCTCAGCCGTGCTGAAGACGCGTTCCGCAAGGAGGTCACGCGATGAACGAGAAGACGGTCGAACAGCTGATGTCGGTGCCCCAGGCGCCGGTCGACAGCGAACGCGCTCTGTCGAGGATCCGCGATCGGATCGAGAGCGAGACGATCCAGCCAAACACTCGGACCGCTGTGGGCAGTGCGCCCGTTCGCCGGGACGGCGCCCTTGTCTCGGTGTGGTTGAAGGGTATCGCCACGGCCGCGTCCGTCGCGCTCATCGCCGTGCTGTTCACGGCGAGCGGTCTCGCCGAGACCATCCTCACGATCTTCGAGCCAAAGCACGTTGTGGCCGTGCCGATCACCTCCGCCGACCTCATGAGCGCCGATGGTTTTGCGCGGTACGGCACGCTCACGTGGTCGGTGCCGCCAAAGCCGTACGACGTGCCTGACCTCGCGACCGCTCGGAAGGACAGCGGCCTCGCCGTCCTCACCCCGGCGCAGCTCCCAGCGGGCATCACCGCCACCGCCGTGCGCTACGGAGTGATGCCGCGCACCACAGCCACGTTCACGTTCAGCGCGGATCTCGCGCGTCAGTCCGCATCGAGCATCGGACGCACGCCACCGCCGATGCCGGCGAACATCGACGGCAGCAAGCTGTTCGTCACTGGCGGGCCTGCGGTCGTGCAGTTCTACGGCGACGGCGCGACGCCGTCGTCGACGACGGCTGGCAATCCGCTCGGTGGACTCCCGAAGCTGATCATCGCGCAGGGCAAGGGCCCGACGGTCCAGTCCGACGGCGTGACCGTCGAGCAGCTTCAGCAGTACCTGCTCGCGCAGCCGGGCATCAGCCCTGCGCTCGCGGCGCAGATCAAGGCGATCAAGGATCCCTCGAGCACGCTGCCCATCCCGATCCCGGTCGACATGGCCAGCTCGAAGCCGATCACGGTGCAGGGCGTTCAGGGCGTGTTCGTCGGTGACTCGACCGGCCTGGGCAGCGCGGTGATCTGGTCAAAGGACGGCACAGTCTTCGGCGTCGCGGGAACGCTGACTGAAATGGAGATCCTGGCGGTGGCGAACAGCCTGCGTTGAAAGCGCGAACGACGGCGCGAAAGGCGTGATCGACTCGCCCGCGATCAGCACGAAGAACCTATCCAAACGATACGGGAACATCGAGGCGCTCTCGGGCCTCACGATGACGATCCCGCGCGGCGCGGTGTTCGGCTTCCTCGGGCCGAACGGCGCGGGCAAGACCACCGCGGTGAAGCTGCTACTCGGCCTCGCATCTCCGACGAGCGGCTCGGCTGAAGTCCTCGGACAACCCATCGGCTCGCGGCAGTCCCGTCGTCGCGTTGGCTACCTGCCCGAGCTCTTCCGCTATCAGTCGTGGCTCACCGCGCGCGAGGTGCTCCAGTTGCACTGCGAGCTCGCGGGCATCGATCGCGCGGCGTGGTCACGCGAGATCGAAGATGCGCTCGCGGTGGTGGGGCTGACCGAACGCGGCTCGACGCGCGCTGGCACGTTCTCAAAGGGTATGCAGCAGCGCCTTGGACTCGGCGTCGCGCTGCTCGGCGATCCGGAGCTCGTGCTGCTCGACGAACCGACGAGCGCGCTCGATCCGGTCGGACGGCACGATGTGCGCGAGATCATCCGCGCGCTCAAGGATCGCGGTATGACCGTGTTCCTGAATTCGCATCTTCTCTCCGAGGTCGAGCAGGTCTGCGATCGCGTGATCATCATCGACCACGGAAAGGTCGTGGCGGACGGCACGCTCGACGAGCTCCTGCGCGCCGACACCGTTCGCATCCGCGCCACCGACCTGCCGCGCGACGCGCACGTGACGCTCGCGCGGTTCGGCGCGATCGCGCACGAGGGCGAGTGGCTGACCGTGCGCGGCGTCGATCCGGAGCGCGTCCCGGAGCTTGTTTCGGAGATCGTTCGCCTCGGCGGACGGGTGCACGCGGTCGAGCCGAAGCACGAGTCGCTCGAAGACCGGTTCCTGAGCCTCCTGGGCGGCGGCGTGTGACGCTGATCATCACGATCGCGCGCCTCACGGTGCTCGAGATGCTGCGCCGCCGTCTCTTCCTGGTGCTGCTCGGCCTCACGCTGCTGGTCGTCGCGTTCACCAGCTGGGGCTTCGGTCAGATCACGACGGTCGGCAATCGCCCGATGACGCGCGTCGAGCAGGTCGCGGTCGTGTCGCAGCTCCTGATCCTCGTCGGATTCATGTTCAGCTTCACGCTCGCGTTCTCCGCGGTGTTCGCCGGCGCCCCGTCGCTCTCGGGTGATGTTGAATCGGGGACCGCGCTGTCAATGCTGGCGCGTCCGATCTCTCGCGCCGAGTACGTCATCGGCAAGTGGCTGGGGGTCGTGGTCACGATCCTCGTGTATGCGATCCCCACGACAGCGCTGCAGTTGTTCATGGTCGACCGCATCGTGCAATACGTTCCGCCACATCCGATCGAGTTCGTGGCGTTCCTCTCGCTCGAGGCGGTCGTGATCCTTACGCTCGCGCTCGCGCTCTCGACCCGGCTCGCGGGTATGGTCGGCGGCGTCGTGACCCTCATCCTGTGGGGCGTCGCGTGGATCGGCGGGATCGTGGGCGGCGTCGGTGCAGCGCTGGGCAACGACACGGCCATGCATGTGGGCACCGCGACGCGCCTCATCCTGCCGACCGACGGCATGTGGCGCGGTGGCGTTTGGGCGCTCGAGCCGGCATCGATCATCGCCGCGGCGCAGAGCGCGGGTGCGGGTCTCGCAAGCAACCCATTCTTCGTGGCCAATCCGCCCGAGCCGCTGTATTTGGGGTGGACCGTCGCCTGGATCGTCGCGTTGCTCGGCGTCGCTGTGTGGAGCTTCAGCCGCCGCGAGATCTAACGCCGTAGCATGCGCCGCGATGGAAGCGGACGCGTCGTTCCGGCGCCTCGGTGGATGGGCGGCGTATCTGGTAGCAGCGTTCTCCCTCATGTACGCGATCGTGTACCTCGGCTTCGTCCGCACTGACCCGGCGAACGCAAGCGCTGCGACGCTCTCGTGGGCACTCATTGCAGCAGGCGCGCTCAGCGCCGCGTTCGCGACAGCGGGCCTCGCGTCGTACATCGGCGGCGCCGCCGCATCCTTCCTGGCAGCCTTCGGCGTCGGGTACTCCCTCCTCGCGGCGGCGCACGGCGTGTTCGCGGCGATCGCCGACGCGCAGGGATTCGCCGATCTCGAGCTTTCCCCCATCGATCCCCGCGGCTTCGCGACGTTCGGCCTCGCTGGCGTGTGGCTCCTGATGGCCGGTCTCCGGCTGCGCGTTCACCCTGGCCTGCGGCCCTTGTATTCTCAGCTCGCGATCGCCGGCGGCATCGACCTGATCGCGCTCTTTGTCGCCACCGTGATCGGCGCGACGCCGCTGATCCTCATTACCGGCGGATTGGCCTCGGTCCTCCTTGGTCCCGCGTTCTGGCTCATGACCGGACGGCTGCTGACCGCCGAGGCCGCGACGCCAACGACGACGCGAACGAGTAGAGCGCCATGACGAGCACACCAACGGATGGCTTGGCTGCGGCGGATCGTCTCGCTGCGCTTGGGGAGCTCGCGGCGATGCAGCGCGAGCACAAGGTCGATTCGTCCGGTCGCCTTCGTGCGGCGGTGCTCGGCGCGAACGATGGGCTTGTCTCGAATGTCAGCCTCGTCATGGGCATGGCCGGCGCCGCTCCGGGCCCGGGCGTCGTGCTTCTCGCGGGAATAGCCGGCGTCGTCGCGGGCGCCCTGTCGATGGCCCTCGGCGAGTACGTCTCCGTCCGGGTGCAGCGTGAATCGTTCGAGTCGCTGATCGCGCTCGAGAAGCGCGAGATCGCGCACAACCCTGCGCACGAGCTGCACGAGATAGCCGTCATCTATCGCGCGAAGGGGATCCCGAGGGAGGATGCGGAACGCTTCGCAACGCACGTCATGCGCAACCCGGAAGTCGCGCTCGATCTGATGGCACGCGAGGAGCTCGGCCTGAATCCCGATCAGCTTGGATCGCCGGCCGCCGTCGCGCTCAGCTCCATGGCCGCATTCGCGTCCGGCGCCATCGTGCCGGTGCTGCCGTTCCTCTTCCTGCCGGTCGCCACAGCAGCGCCTGCCGCCGCGATCCTCACCGTGATCGCGCTCCTGATCACCGGCGGGGCGACCGCGCGCATGATCGGACGGCCGCCACTGCGTGGGGCTGTCCGACTGGCACTGCTCGGTGCGGTGGCCGCGCTCATCACCTTCTTCGCCGGTCGGATCGTCGGCACGATCGCTTCTGGCATGTAGCGGCGCGTTGGAAGGGCGATGGTAGGGTGGGTTCATGAACACGATCAAGACCGTCGGGCTTCTCACGATCCTCACGCTGCTGCTCGTCTTCGGAGCGCGGCTCTTCTTCGGAACGCAGGCGGTCCCGATCGCCCTCGGCATCGCGCTCGTCATGAACCTCGGCACGTGGTGGTTCAGCGACAAGATCGCGCTCTCCTTCGCCGGCGCGAAGCCGGTGAGCGAGGCCGAGGCGCCCGAGCTCTACCGCATCGTCGCTCGCGTCGCGCAGTTGGCGGAGCTCCCGCCGCCGCGCCTCTACGTGATCGATCAACCCGCGCCGAACGCATTCGCGACCGGTCGCGATCCGCAGCACGCGGTCGTCGCGGTGACGCGTGGCATCCTCGAAGTCGTTAACGAGCGCGAGCTCACGGCAGTGCTCGCGCACGAGCTCGGTCACGTTCGAAATCGCGACACGTTCGTCATGGCGGTCGTCGCGTCGGTGGCCGGCGCGATCTCCTACTTGGCGCAGATGGCGCAGTGGTCGATGTGGTTCGGTGGTGGCGACCGCGATAACCGTGACTCTGGCCAGCTTGGGATGATCGGGATGATCCTCGGCATCGTTCTGTTGCCGATCGCCGCGATGCTTGTGCAGCTTGCGGTCAGCCGCTCGCGCGAGTACGGCGCCGACGATCAGAGCGCGGCTCTAACCCACGATCCGATCTCGCTCGCATCGGCGCTCCGCAAGCTCGCGGATTACAGCAAGAAAATGCCGCTCCCCGTGAATCCCGCGGTGGCGCCGCTCTTCATCGTGCAGCCGCTGCTGCCTGGCGGCCTCTCCGGACTCTTCTCGACGCACCCGCCGATCGAGCAGCGCATCGCGCGACTCGAGCAGATGGCCGGGAGTTACCTGCCCGAGCGCTCCTAACGCGCACGGTATGCCCGAGCGCTCCTAGGGCGTGGAAATCGCGGGCGTCCGGTACGTGCCGAGGTCGAGGACCGCGCGCCCGGAACCATCGGTGACGGTCCGCGATCCCAGGGGCTCACGAAGCGACACGGTCACCGGGACCGGAACACCGAGCGCGACGGAGCTGCCCGCCCGAGTTCGCACTCGCACGATGATCTTCACCGAAGACGGGTCCTCGCTGACCGTTCGTTCCGCGAAGTCGTCAAGGAGGCCGATCGTCACGACGACGATGATCTTCATCGGATCAGCTGTGCGCTGGAAGCTGTCGATCGGCACGATGCGCCCCGAGTTGAGGATCGACGATGCGATAAGAATGCTCAGGACGGCCAGGCCGGCGAGACTCGCCCCGACGATGATCCTCGTGCGGGTCACGGCTACTCCGCGATCGTCGTATTGCCGTCCGCGAGGATCGACCAGTGCGTCATGTCGCGTCCCGGATTGGCGCCGTGCCAGTGCTTCGTGTTCGCAGGGATGAACGCGACATCGCCGGCGAGCACGCTGCGCTCCTCGGTCTCATCGGCAACGGTGCCCTCGCCCGCGGTGACCACGAGGATCTGATCGCACGAGTGCATGTGCCACTTGTTGGCGGCGCCATCCTTGAAGTGGACCTCGGAGAGACGCTGGTCGCGGGAAACCTCTTCACCGACGGCCGTCTGGTAGTCGACGTTCCCCCGGAAGATCGGATTTGCGCTCGGCTCGCGACCCGCTGGTGTGATCCGCTTCACGCGCATGCCCCGATTGTGTCGCACACTTGCAGGCGATGCCCGCGCTCGTTCTGCTGCACGCATTTCCCCTCGACCGATCGATGTGGGACCGCGAGGTCCGCGCGCTGGCGGACGTCGCCTCGCCGATCATCGCGCCGTCGTTCCCGGGATTCGGACGGAGCGCGCTCCCAAAGACACAGCCGACCCTTGACGACTACGCCGACGCCGCCATCGCGGCGATGGACGCGGCAGGCGTGCAGACGGCAGCGGTCGCCGGCCTCTCGATGGGCGGGTACGTCGCCTTCGCGTTGTGGCGGCGGCACCGGAAGCGTGTCGAGCGCCTGGCGTTGATCGACACGAAGGCCGAGGGCGATACGCCCGAGGCGGCCGCGAACCGTCTCCGTCTTGCCGCGACGCTGCGCGAGCACGGCATTCAGGCGCTGCTGAAGACGCCGCCGAAGTGGCTGCGCGACGGATCGCCCCACTGGGACGCACTCAAGCCGATGATCCGCGCGCAGGACAGAGAGGCGGTCGCGCAGGGCAGCATCGCGATGTCGACGCGGCCCGACAGTACGCCGGACCTCCCTACGATCGACGTTCCCGCCGCGGTGATCGTCGGCGAAGCCGATGCGATCACACCGCTCGCGAACTCCAAGACCATGGCCGACGCGATCCCCGGCGCGAGCCTCTCCGTCATCCCCGATGCGGGTCACATCTCCAACATCGACGCGCCCGACGCGTTCGAGAAGGCGATCCGGGCGTGGCTGCGGCGACCGAGCTGATCGTCGAGGCCACCGGCCTCGAACGCATCTATCAAACGGGCGAGACGCGCGTGGCGGCACTTGCCGGCCTCACGATGGACGTGCGGCGCGGCGAGTTCGTCGCGGTGATGGGCCCGTCCGGCTCCGGGAAGTCGACCCTGCTCAACGTGCTCGCGGGACTCGAGCGTCCAAGCGGCGGGCGCGTCGTCGTCGACGGCGTGGATCTGGCCGGCCTCGATGAGAACGGACTCGCGCGTTACCGCCGCGACAACATCGGCATCATCTTCCAGGCGTTCAACCTGCTGCCGCGCTATCGCGTGATCGACAACGTCGCGTTCCCGCTGCTCTTCGCAGGGATCCCGCTCGCTGAACGCGAGCGGCGCGCGTCGGTCGTCCTCGACCGTCTGGGGATGGCGCCGCGCGCCGGTCACCGCCCGAGCCAGCTCTCCGGTGGCGAGATGCAGCGGACCGCGATCGCGCGCGCTCTCGTGACCGATCCGGCGCTGCTGCTGGCCGACGAGCCGACCGGCAACCTCGACTCCGCGAACGGCGAGGCGCTGCTCGGGTTGCTCGCGGAGCTGCACGCGCGCGGTCAGACGATCGTTCTCGTGACGCATGACGCCGCGATCGCGGCGCGCGCGCAGCGTGTCGTGCGGATGCTAGACGGAAAGATGGTCGCGTGAGGACGGCCGATCTTCTCGCGCTAGCGCTCGGCAACGTAGGCCGTGCACGAATCCGCTCGACGCTTACGATCATGGGCGTCGCGATCGGCACCGCGCTCGTCGTGTTGCTCATCGCGCTCGCGTCCGGCGCCGAGGAGAACGTGAAGCGCAGCATCTTTTCGATCGGCGACCTGCGACTCGTGACCGTGCAGCCGTTCCAGCCCGGCTCGACCGGCCTCACCGCGGTCTCTCGCACCATCACCGATGACAACGTGGCCAAGTTCCGCCTGATCCCCCACGTCGAGGGCGCGTACCGGCAATTCGATGCGCCACTGGGCACGCTCGTGGAGGGCGGCGAAGATGCCGCGATCCGTCCGCAGGGCATCGAGCCCAACGCTCCCGTGGATCGCGGCGATCTGCTCGCCGGACGGCACATCCTCGCGAACGAACACGCCGTCGCCGTTCTACCCGGCAATATCGCGCGGCTGATCGCGCCAACGGTCGATGCCGCGATCGGCAAGAAGGTCACGCTGCGACTTGGAGGTGCGGTGAAGCTCGGGCAAACGCGCATCGCGGGGAGCGGGACGCCGCGCGAGTACGCGATGACCGTGGTCGGCGTGTTCGACGAGCGCAACACCTCGCAGACGTCGGTCCGTATCTCCCTCGACGACGCGGTCCTCGCGGCCGCCGAGAACCGCGGCCTGCCGCCGGATGACATGCGGAGGACGACTGGCTACAGCGGTGTGTCGCTCGAGGCGGACGATTCGAGTCACGTCGGCGATGTCGTGACGTCGGTGCAGGAGCTTGGCTACTCCGCGTTCTCGCTCAAGCAGGTCATCGATCAGATCGACCAGGGGTTCGGGATCTTCCGCGGGATCCTCGCCGGCATCGGCGGCGTCGCGCTGCTGGTGGCCGCGATCGGCATCGCGAACACGATGATCATGGCCGTGCTCGAGCGCACGCGTGAGATCGGGATCATGAAGGCCGTCGGCGCCGCGCCGGGGGACATCCGTAAGCTGTTCCTCGCGGAGGCCGCGCTCGTCGGTGTGTTCGGTGGGCTGCTGGGGCTCGCGCTTGGACTCGGCGGCGGTCAGGTCATCGAGCAAGTGATCCGCCAGCTGAACCCGAAGACCAATCCGCCCGCCATCTTCGTCGTGGATCTCACGCTCGCACTCGGCGCGATCGGCCTCGCGCTCGCGGTCAGTTTGATCGCTGGATTCCTGCCGTCACGCCGCGCGATGCGGATGTCCGCGCTCAGCGCGCTGCGGTACGAATAGGCGAGCGAGTCGCGGCTTTGCCGCGATGAGCGAGTCGACGAGCGGAGTCGAGGCGGCGAGGCGCAGGCCGCCCGAAGGCGGGCCGAGCCGAGCGCGAAGAACTAGAAGGGCCCGGCGAGCTCCGGCGGCGCAAAGAGGTAGCACGGCGACTGCCACCACTGGTCGACGGCTTCGCCACGCACCTGCTTGAGGAGTGCGGCGATCGTGTCCGGCGGCTGACCGCCCGCGGCCGCGAGGACGACGATCTTTCCGGCGCGGAGCGCGGCTCCATACCGCTTGCGGATCTCCTTCGGTAGTCCGCGTCCCGGCGTGACCTTCGCGAGGAGCTTCGCCAGCATGATCCGGATCCCGCCCCATTTCTTGAACGGGACCCACGCGCGATCACCCGCGATCAGCGCAGCGCGCTCGGGGTCCGCCGCGATGACCGAGATGTCCTGC
>JANMWW010000324.1:0-5974 GCA_031394155.1 Chloroflexota bacterium
GTCGCCGCCTTCGGCATCGGTGACCGCGCGGCTTGCTAACGCCCGATCCACACACCGGCGAATGACTCGCCGACGATCGGCTGCGGGATGAGCCCTGGGAGCTTCCGGGTGAGCGCTATGGGCGGACTCGCATGGAACAGTGGGATTCGCGCAATATCTACCTGGAGCATCTTCGAAACCTGCTTGTACAGCTCAGTGCGCTTCGACGCATCGAGCTCACCGCGCGCGCGCCGCAGCAGCTCAAGCGCCACGGGATCGCTCGACACTCCGTTGAAGAAGTCCTCGGGATCGGCGCGATCGGCGGACCGATCGTCGAGCCACAGCGGGAGCGCTCCGGCGCGCGACATTGTCGCGAGCGTCGAGGCGTCGGTCGTACGTAGCTGCACGGTGATCCCGATCTTGCCGAGATCCGCGGCGATCGCCTCTGCGATCCGCCTTGGGTCAGGCAGCGCGGATCGCGGCGTGGCCACATACCAGAGCTCGGTGCCGAAGCCGCCGGCGAGCTGCGCCTCGGCGAGCGCCTTTTTCGCGCCATCGACGTCGTACTTCGAGAACTCGGCGATGGTGTCGTCGTACCCGAGCAGTCCGGGCGGGACCAGCTGCGCGGCAGCGCGCGCGTCCCCGCCGTAGACCGTCTGCACGATCGCCCCTCGGTCGAGGGCCAGCGCGACCGCGCGCCGCACGCTGGGGTCTCCGAAGGGCTTCACCGTCGTGCCGATGCCGAGGTAGGAGGCGTCGTACGACGGTCGGCGGCGCACGGCGAGGTTCGGATCCGAACGCACCGCCGCGAGGCTCGAGGGGCCGATGTCGAGCGAGACGGCAATGCGCGCCGCGCGCAACTCTGCGACGCGCGTGGCGTCGTCACGCAACGCGCGGAACACGAGTGTGTCGATGTACGGCAGGGTCCTGCCGTCGCCATCGCGACCCCAGTACGCGCTGTTGCGCTGGAGCGTCAGGCTGTCGCCGGCGCGCCAGGCACCGGACTCGGCGCGGAATGGCCCGGTGCCCTGAGCGCACTGCGATCCCGGCGTGGACCAGGCCGGGCCTTGCCGGAAGCAGATCGGGTTCACGATGCCGAACGATCCCGACGCGAGGGTCGCGAGGAACGGCGCGTACGAAGATGCGAGCGTGAACACCACCGTCGCGGCATCCTGCGCCTCGACCTTGGTGACGAGCGTCCCGACGTCGAAGCGCGCGAACGCCTTGGCCCGCTCGAAGTTGACGAGGACCGCCTGGGCATCGAACGCGCTGCCATCGTGGAAGCGCACACCGCTCCGAAGGCGGAATGCCCACACCCGTCCGTCCGACGACGTGCTCCATGTCTCGGCGAGCTTCGGGACGATCCGAAAGCCACCCGGCTCGAGCTCGACCAGACCCTCGTAGACCTGGCGCAGAGCGGTGATCGTCGCGTCGTCGCTCGCGGTCCACGGGTCGAGGCTCTGGATGTCGCTGGCCTGCGCGACACGAACAACGCCGCCGAGCGCGATCGTGTTCGCGCTCGCAGACGGCGCGGCGGTGGTGGGCACGGACGGCGTCGAGGTGCAGGCCGCGAGGACAAGCGCGAGGGCGGCGAGCCAGGCGTGCGCGGCTAGCCGTTCCCTCGCACGCGTGGGTCGAGGGCGTCGCGCAGTCCGTCGCCGATCAAGTAGAGGCACAGGACCGTGAGGAAGATCATCAGTCCTGGCGGGTAGATGAGCCATGGCCCACGTACCAAGTTACCCGTCGCGCCGGTCAGCATGTTGCCCCAGGTCGGCGTCGGCGGCAGGATGCCCAGACCGAGGAACGAGAGCGCGGACTCGACCAGGATGATCGCGCCGACGTCGATCGCCGCAAGGACGAAGATGAGCGGCAGGATGTTCGGGAGGATGTGGTTGAACATGATCCGCCGGTCACGCGCGCCGATGGTCTTCGCGGCGACGACGTACTCTCGCTCGCGCAGCGCGAACGTCTGGCCGCGCACATAGAGGCAGATGCCGACCCAGAACAGGGAGCCGATCACGACCGTGAGCTGGACCGGACCCGGCTCCCAGATGGCGGCGATGATCAGCAGGAGGAAGAGCGTCGGGATCGATTGGAGCGTCGTGACGAACCACGTGACGATGTCGTCGACGAGTCCGCGGAAGTAGCCGGCGGCGAGACCGACGAAGATCCCGATGGTGAGGTTCACGAAGGCCGCGATGAACCCGACCGCGAGCGAGACCCGTCCGCCGTAGAGAAGACGCACCACGGCGCTTCGCCCGAGATCGTCGGTGCCGAGCAGGTACGCGAGCGGCTGGAACGCGGGCTTCTCGTACGTGTGCAGCAGGTCCTGCTTCTCGAAGGTGTACTGGAAGACGTTCGTGGCCATGAAGTCCGCGGCGGCGGCCAACGCGGCCAGCAGCATGAGGACGATGAACGCCGCGATCGTGAGGCGATCGTGGCGGATCTTCCACCAGGCGTTCTGCCACAAGCTCCGCGAAGGCCGCACCAGCGTCTCGTTCGCCGTGATCGCCGTGATCGCGCCCGTCGTGGTCGCCATTACTACTTCACCGAGATCCGCGGGTCGACCACGGCATACGCGATATCCCGAATGATGTAGCTGATCACGAGGAGGACGGCGGAGATCATCACCCCAGCCTGGATGACCGGGTAATCCTTTGCGATCGCCGCGGCGAACGTGAAGCGCCCGATGCCGGGCCAGCTGAAGACCTGTTCGATCACGAGCGCGCCGCCGATGAGCGCGGCGAGGATGCCGCCGAGCGCCGTCACCACCGGAATGAGCGCGTTGCGGAGCGCGTGGACGAACATGACGGTGCGTTCGTGCAATCCCTTGGCGTGCGCGGTCCGCACGAAGTCCTGGCTGAGGACCTCGAGCGTTTCGGTGCGCAAGAGACGCGAGTAGTTTGCGATCCCGGTCAGCGACAGCACGAACGCGGGGAGCAACATGTGCTTGACGCGGTCAAGGATGTCCCACGGATCCTTGCCGACCGTGAGCAGCCCCTGGCTTGGCAGCCATCTGAGCTGTACGGCGAAGAACAGGATGAGGACGAGGCCGAGCCAGAACGCCGGCACAGCGTGACCCGCGACACCGAACACCCGGATGAACCCGTCGACCCACGTGCCGCGCTTCAGGGCAGCGACGACGCCGAGCGGCACCCCGATGAGCAGCTGGATGATCAGCGCGACGACGGCGAGCTGCAGCGTATTCGGGATGTACTGGATGAACAGAGCCGCTGCATCGGTGTGATAGATGAACGACTGCCCGAAATCGCCATGAACCAGCTTCCACATCCAGTCGAGGTACTGGATCGGCAGCGGCTGGTCCAGACCGTAGAGGTGGCGCAGGGCCTCGATGTCCTCGTTCGTCGCGCGCGATCCGAAGGTGAAGAGGCGGATCGGGTCACCGGGGGCCAGCCGTACGATCACGAACGTGATGATGGAGATCCCGATCAACGTGGGGATCGCGAAGAGAAATCGCCTCAGGATGAAGGTCCGCACGTGTCCTCCGCCGAGGATCGGGGGCGCCCTCGCGGGCGCCCCCTTTTACTCGACCGCTACTTCTTGATCCACCACTCGTGGACGTTGTAGAGGGTGCTGAACGACGCCGGGTTGAAGTTCTGAAGGGTCTTCTGCGAGACGGCCAGCGTGTTGTTCGCGAAACCGAAGTTGTACGGCTGGTTCTCGTTGAGGATCTTGTTGAACGTCTCGTAGTTCGCCTTGCGAGCGGCCGTCGAGCAGTTCCCGTCGGTGGGGTTGCGGCCCTGCTCGATCGCCTTGTCCAGCGCCGGGTCCTTGAAATAGCTGAAGCCGAAGCCGGTCACGCTCTTGGCCGGGTCCGGGATCTGGCTCGAGTGCCAGATCTGGTACGGGTCCGGGTCACCGCCCAGGGCCCAACCGATGATCGTCGCCTCGACGGTCTGGTCGCCTGTGGTCAGCTTCGTGACCAGGCCCTGGAACGCCTCTGGCTTGCTGACCGCGTTGATGCCAAGCGCCTTGTATTGATCAGCTGCGACTTGAGCGAGCGTCTCGCGCTCGGTGTTGCCCGAGTTCGTGGAGATCGTCAGGTTGAACTTCTTGCCATCCTTGGCGAGGATGCCGTCCGAACCCTTGACCCAGCCGGCGTCCTTGAGAAGCGAGTCGGCCTTGGCCTTGTCGAACTTGTAGGCCTCGAGCGCCACGCTCGGATAGGCCCATTGCACGGGCACATGGTGCGCGACCTGCTTGGTCGCCTCGCCGAAGACGACGGCCTTGATGACCGCGTCCATGTCAAGGCCGTAGGCGAGCGCCTGGCGGACGCGCTTGTCCGCGAGACCGGTCGCGGTCGGGCTGGCCGTGTTCCAACCGATGAAGGTGTAGCCGAGGTTCTGGTACTTCGTGATCTTCACGGAATCGACGGTCTGCATGTCGGCGAGGTCCTTCGCGATGATGGCGCCGAAGGTGAGCTCACCGGTCTTCAGACCAGTGGTGATCGCTGTGGAGTTCGCCACGACCTTGTAGACGTACTCGTCGAGGTTCGGGGCGCCCTGCCAATAGCTGGGATTCTTGCCGAGAATGACCTGGTCACCCTTGCGCCACTCCTTGAACATGAACGGACCGCTGAAGACGGTCGGCGCGGTGTTCTCAGGCGCGTTGTCGAAGTCCTCGGCCTTCGACGCGGCGGTCAGATACTTGCCGAAGACCTGCGTCGGCATAGGGCTCGCCGTGGAGCCGCCCAGGTCGAGGATCGCTGCGCACGAGACCTTCGTCATCTTGACGCTGAATTTCTTGGGGTTCGCGCTATCGATCGTCACGCCCGTGATCGTCGAGGCGGTGGCCTTGCACTGCGATCCCGCGGGAGCGCAGAACTCGTTGAAACCCACGATGTCCTGGAACGTCGACTTGCGCACGGTCTTCGCCGACTTGCCAACGGCCGTGACGGCCGAAAGCCAGTCCTGGGCGATGACCGGCTTGCCATCGGACCAGTTGGCCTTCGCGTTGATCTCGAAGGTGTAGGTGAGGCCATCGGTCGACGAGGTGTACGTCGCGAGCTTCGGTTTGACCTCTCCGGTCTTGGAGTCCTGCTGAACCAGGGCGTCGTAGATCAGGCCGGTTATCCGGCCAGATGACGTGTCGTTCACCAAGACCGGCTGGATGGTCGCGAGGTCAGAGGTCGTTCCCTCGACGACACGACCGCCCTGCTGCGGTTTCTCGGTCCCCGCCGCGCTGGCTGCGACGCTGGGCTCTGAGCTGGCTGACGGCGTCCCCCCGCTGCAGGCCGTCGCGACGAGCAAGCTCGCCGCGAGAGCCGCAAAGAGAGCGCGCCCCAGTCGTGGGTGGCTCATAGGTCCCCTCCGCTCCTTTTCCTGATCGGCGTACGAACGACGCCGAAGTCTAGCGGCCATTCTGTATCGGCCGTTACAGTCCCCTACCGCGCCCCCAGGCTTGCCGTTCACCGCCGAAATGCGCCACACAGACCTAGCGGGCCAGCCACCACTTTTCCATGTCGTTGTAGGTCGCGAAGGTCCCGGGGTCGGGGCCCTGAAGCTTGCGCGACGTCACCAGAAGCGCGGTCGGCGCGAAGCCGAAGTCGTAGGGCTGCTCGTCATTCAGGAGGCGGTTCAAGGCGTCGTAGCTCTTCTTCCGCGTCACCTGGGTACAGTCCCCGGACGCCGGGGTGCGGGCCGCGTCGATCGCCTTGTCGGCCTCCGCCGAGCTCCACGCGCCGAAGTTGTACCCCGTCGTCTTCTTCGCCGGGTCGGGGATGGAGCCTGAGTGGAAGATCCCGTACGGATCCGGTTCGACGTTCAGCTTCCAGCCAATGATCCAGGCGGACACGTCCTCCGAGCGGTTCGAGAGGATGTCGACCATTTTGTCGAACGGAACGAGGCGCGACGCGATCTTCACGCCGATGACCTTGTACTGGTCGATGGCCGTCTGGAGCAGCGCCTCGCGGACCTTGTTCCCTGAGTTCGTCATGATCGTGAGCTGGAGCGGCTTGCCGTCCTTCTGGTAGTAG
>JANMWW010000384.1:0-2121 GCA_031394155.1 Chloroflexota bacterium
GCATCCGAAGGCAGCCGACACGGTCGGCATCGACGTCTTCCGGCAGCGCTATATCAACGTGATCATCGGCTGTGCGCTCGCCGGCCTCGCGGGCGCGTACCTCACCCTGGAGTCGACCGGCTCCTTCCAGAACGGCATGACCGGCGGCCGTGGTTTCATCGCGCTCGCGGCGGTGATCTTCGGCCGCTGGACGCCGCTCGGATCGTTCCTCGGCGCGTTGCTCTTCGGCACGGCGACGGCCTTCGGGATCATCGTCGATGTCCGGCCGGCGGCAGGCGATCTCGGCACCCTGATGAGATCGATCCCCTCGTTCTGGTACGCCGCGCTGCCCTACCTGATCACCGTCGTGATCCTGGCGGGCGTTGTCGGACGGTCCACCCCGCCGGCCGCCGACGGCGTCCCCTACGCCAAGGAGGGCAAAGGCTAGGGACGATTGACGCTCGGTTCCTCCAGTCGTAGCCTTTTCTCGCTCTGGTCAGACCACCTGACCAGACCGCAAGGGAGGTCGCTCTGGCTGTAATCGAGCCCATCCGGCGGAGCAGGCTCTATCAGAGCATCGTCGAGCAGATCGAATCGCTCCTGGAGAAAGGTGAGCTCCGGCCGGGCGATCAGCTACCGGCCGAGCGCGCCCTCGCAGAGCAGTTCCAGGTCTCGCGCGCGTCCGTCCGTGAGGCGCTGCGCACGCTCGAGCTCCTCGGCGTCGTCGAGACGCGCGCGGGCGGCGGAACGTTCGTCCGTCAGGTCGCGCCCGACGACCTCGCTCGGCCGCTGCACTCGCTCATCGCTCGCGGTCACACCCTGCAAGACGTCATCGAATTCCGCGGCGTGGTCGAGCCGGCCATCGCGGCCTTGGCCGCGACTCGGCTGACGCAGACGCAGCTCGCCGAGCTGCGCGATCTGCTCGGCGCGCAGGAGCGCAAGGTCGCAGCGGGCCAGTCGTACGCCGATGAGGACACGCGCTTCCATGAGGTGATCGGTGACGCGGCCGGGAACGAGCTCCTCACGACGATGCTCGGCGTGATCTGGGACGTCCTGCGCGCGTCACGCGAGTCATGGCTGCAGACGAACACGCGCGCGCACGCATCGATCGAAGCGCACCACCAGATCTACGAGGCTCTCGCGAAGCACGACGCCGAGGCGGCGCGCAGAGCCAGCGCGGATCACATCAAGGCGGTCGGCGAGGGGATCCTGAAGCTGCTTGGAGGTCGGAATGGCTGAGGAACGATCCATTTCCATCGAGGTGGTCTACCGCGGGATATTCCAAAAGACCCTCGCACAGCGGATCTGTCGATCAGTTGTGCTCGCGGCGCGCAAGGACGGTCACACCGGCACCGCGTTCGCGCGGTACGGCGACTCGCCCGAGCGCAACGGCGTGCCGGCGAAGCAGTTCGCGGTCGTGGCGGCGGATGAGATCGAGCTCGAAGCATCGATGGCCAAGTACGAGCCGAGCGTCGTCGACGTGTCGATCGTGGTCGACGACACGCTCGTGAAGGGCGTCGAGTCGTGGGCCTGGTACGGCCGGCAGCCGATCTGGAAGCCGGTGCGGCCGAACGGCTATCTCCTCGTCACCTCCGACAAGGCCGCGGATACGGTGCTCGCGCAGACCGACAAGGCCGAGCGACCGTACACGATGGGGATCATCCCGGGCGGCGCTTCGTTCGCCGGCCTGTGGGTCTTCAAGGACGATCACACCGATTATCGCGTCCTTGGCGCGCTGGCGAAGGTGCTTCCGCGGTGGATCTCGCTCGAGAACGCGAAGGCCGCGAGCAAGGAGCTCGCGAAGGGCGACGAGAGCGCGACCGCCTCCGTGCAGTTCGGGTACGACTCCACCGCGATGCGGCCGGTGAGCGTGGGCGAGGGCACCAGCGGTCACGAGCATCTGCAATTCACCAAGCCGGGTTGGACCACGATGCGCCCCGGCATCATCGTCGACGCGCGCAAGCCCGGCGAACGCAATCCCTACTACAAGAAGTACGGCGCGCGCACCATGCGTCCCGTCGTGAACTTCGACACCTGCATCAAGTGCACGATGTGCTGGCTCGACTGCCCCGATGAATGCTTCGAGGTCACGCCGGAAGGCCATTACGAGGTCGTGTATTCGGCGTGCATTGGCTGCGGCAT
>JANMWW010000329.1:0-6724 GCA_031394155.1 Chloroflexota bacterium
CCCGCGGCCGTGATGCGTCCGTAGACCTCGTCGACTTCCTTCGCGTTGATGCATCGGAAGGCGAGGGCGATCGGGTGGCCCACGGGCTTCACCCACTCCGGATCGCGCTTCTTGATGAGCTCGAGCGCGTCGAACATGATCCGTACGCCAGTCGGCGTGAGCACATCGATGTGCTCCTCGATGGTGTCCGGGATCTCAAGACCCACCAGGCGATAGAAGCGGACGGTGGCTTTCAGGTCCGCGCTGACGATGCCGATCGCGTCGAGCTGGGGCAAGGGTCGGATTATTTCAGAGTGAAGATCCGCACGGCTGCGACCTTGCCGCGGACTATGGCTTCGCCGAGCGGACGCAGCGCGCCAGCGTCGGCGTCGAGCCGTTCCGCGGTCTCGCTCGAGAGCACCGAGTCGACGTGGAACTCCTTGGTCAGCGACTCCATCCGCGAGGCCGTGTTGACCGTGTCACCGATCGCCGTGTAGTCGGAGCGCTCGGGCAGACCGACCGCACCGAGCACGACCTCGCCGGTGTGCACGCCGATGCCGTACTGGATCACCGGTTCGCCGCGCTTCCCGCGATCCACGTTGAGCGCGACCAGGCGCGCGCGCATGTCCCTCGCCGCCTTCGTCGCGGCCACGGCGCCGTTGCTCGGATCGCCCATCGCGCCGAAGATCGCCATCAGACCATCGCCCAGGAACTTATCGAGGATCCCGCCGCCGTCGATGACGCTCTTCGCCATCACGCGCAGATACGTGTTGAGGACCGCGACGACCTGCTCCGGCGCGAGACGCTCGGCGAGCGCGGTGGATCCACGCAGATCGGCGAAGAGGATCGTCACGGTCAGGCGTTCGCCTTCGAGACGGAGTGGATCGCCCTGCAGGACTCGCTCGACGACGTTCGGTGGGAGGAATCGCTCAAGGCCGCGTCGCCGGTCGAGCTCGAGGAAGAGGGCGCCGAGCGCGACCGCGGCCGCCGCGAGCATGAGCACGTGGTACTCCCACCACGAGGGCGACCAGGTCGGGCCGAGGAACTGCGAGACCTGCGCCTGCGCGAGCAGCGCGTACGCCGCGGCGAGCGCGCCCTGCATCGGCAGCCGCGTGCGAAACCAGTCGCGGCCCTGCCGGAGCGCCGCGAAGCCGAACAGCAGCACGACCGCGGCCGTGAGGAGGTACGGCAGGAGTCCGGCGCCGCCCAGCGCATCGGGCGTGAACGACGGTCCGAAGCCGTAGGTCGAGGGGTCGTAGTTCGCGTACGAACCGGCGGAGACCAGCATCCAGCGCGCGACGCCCCCGAACCACGCTGGAGCGACCAGGGCGACGATCGCGTAGATCCCGAGCCCAGCGAGGACCGCGCCGAGCAGCGCGCGCGGTCGCACGTTGCGATCTAGCCAGCCGACCACGCGCGTGTAGCGCACGGCGAAGAACGCGGCGGACACGAGTAGTGCGAGCTGTGCGGACACGCCGACGACGAGGTTGGCGTCGGGCGCCTTGACGCCACGTTGCAGGATGCCCGGCGTCGACAGGCCATGCACCGCGAAGATGCCGGCCATCGTCATGAAGCCGATCGCGATCAGCAGCGTGGGATAGTGACGAAGCTGCAGCGCCGCGCGCGCCGTGAGCACCGCGACGAGCAGTGTGATGATCGAGACGTTCGTCGTGATCACGAAGTGCTCGACCGGGCTCGCGATCGGCTGATTGACGTCGGGTGTCGCGAGGAGCCAGCCAAGGATCGCGAGAGGCGCGACGATGGCGACAGTGAGGAGCAGGGGGCGGAGCGGCACGGCTAGGCGGCGTCACCTCGCGCGGCGCGCGCGATGCACGGGAGCAGCGTGTCGATATCGAACGGCTTCGGGATGACATCCGCGGCTCCGAGCTTGTCGGCGTGTTTCCTGACCTCGGTCGCGGCGGAGAGCACGACGATGGGGATCGTCCACTTTTCTTTCATGCGCTCGACGAACGTCCAGCCATCCATCACCGGCATCATGAGATCCAGGACGATGACGTCGGCGCGGAACCGATCGAGGACCTCCAGCGCGTCGCGTCCATTACGCGCGGACTCCGCCTCATAGCCGTCGTCGGAGAGTACTGACACGAGAAGCTCGCGGATATCGGGGTCGTCGTCGACGACCAGGACACGGCGTGCATTCACCGGCGCGAAGTCTCGCACAACTTGGGTCAGTGGACGAGGGAGCGAGCCTGATCAAAATTACGTAGAGACATCGCTGCGTAGAGACAGCGCAAAGACAGTTGGGATGAACAGCGTGCCAACGATGAGGACGGCCACCCACAGAAGCAGGGCCTCCGGGTGGCACGTGCCGAAGCCACAAGCCTCGAGCGATCGCTCGCGCTCGACGATGAGCAGCGGAAGGCTGGCCGGCGATGCGACGACCGCCGTCGCGGCGAACGTCGTTGCGATCGTGGGGATCGAGCGTGTGAGCACACCCACGCGATGGTCTGGAATGCGTGCGGCGCGACGGGCGAAAATGAGCGAACCGAAGGAGAGAAATCCTGCGAGTCCGACGGACAGCGGAAAACGCTCGGCGAAGGAACGGTGATCCACCAGAGACAGCAGGATCTCTACGATCGTCAGCGCAGCCCAGTAGCCCAGCTTGATCGTCGTGACTCGGCCGACCAGGAGCGTGAGCGTCGCGCGGCGCGGGAGCGGGGCCTCTGGCGCCGGTCCTAGCGGTAGGTGGTCCACCACTTCTGCAGGAAGTAGAGCGTAGCGATCAGGATCACGGTGGTGATGAGGACCATGTAGAACTCGTGGGCTTCGCCGACCTCTGCGATCACGCTATTTGAGGCTCTCGAGGTACTTCACGATCGATCGCACCGTGGTCTCGTCCAGCTGGCCGCCTTCCGTAGTGAGCCATGGGGGCATGATGACACCCGGCTTGACCTTCTGGGCGTTCGACACCCAGTGGAACAGCCAATCCGGGTCACCCGATGCCTTGGCGCGCTTGTTCTCGTCGTTGAGCGGACCTTCGATGCCGTACTTCGCGAGGTTCGGTGCCTGGGGGATCTTGCTCGCTTCGCCCGCCACGAAGCTGTGACAGGTCGTGCAGTACTGCTGCGCGGCCTCCGCGCCGTTCGGTGGGGCCGGCGGCAGACCCGGATCGGTCGCGACGTCCGCGCCCTCGAGATGCGAGCGGATCGTCAGGATGTCGGCCCAGTCCGCGTCGGTGCTGTACATGATGAAGTTGATCAACTGCAGGACCTGCTCCTCACTGAACGGCCCGCCTTCGCTTTGACCCCACGCCGGCATCGAGTACTGCGGAGGCGGGTTCGGCTTGCCGCGGGTGATGCGCAGGTGGAGGAAGTCCACGCGCGCGCTCAAAGCCGCGGGGTCGCTCTTCAGCGTCTCGTACTTGTTCGCGGCCGTGTTGAGCGGACGACCCGGAAGGGGACTGCCCTTGGTCGGACCGGCGTCGGCGATCTCGCCGTTGCCCAGCCCCATCTTGCCATGGCAGTTGTAGCAAAAGTTCGCGTACAGATTCTTCCCACGGTGGATGGACGACTCGAGCTGCCGCTCCGCTCCGATGGCGCGGAGATTCGCGGGCCCGGGGATGATCTGCAGTAGGAAGTAGCCGCCGACGAGGCCGACGAGAGCGAAGAGCATCACACCACCAGCGATGATCTTGCGATCGAGATTGTTCGAGATCTCGAGCGGATCCGGCGCGGCCGGGATCTGGGCGACCCAGTAGGGCGTGGGCTGCTCGACGGTGTCGCCGGGCGCGTAGTGCTGCTCGAGGAGCTCGATGCCATAGACGGGCTTCTCGTCCGGATCGACCTGCTGCTGGTGGTAGATGACATAGCCGAAGTACCCGATGAAGGCGATGAACAGGATGAGGCTCGAGATCCCGAGGAGGAGATTCGGATCCATCAGGCGTCCGGGACCTCGACCTGCGAGGGGTCCCACTCGTTGTTGGGGCGCTTCATGACCGTCAGCGGATTCGTGTCGACGATCAGCGCGCCATTGACCTCGGTGACGTGGAAGAGGTCGAGCCCGCGCGGAGCCGGACCGCCGGTCTTCAACGCGGTCAGCTTGTCGTAGATCGAGCCGTGGCACGGGCAGTGGAACTTCCCTTCACTCTTCGCGTACGGCACCGCGCAGCCGAGATGAACACACTTCCGGTATGCGGCGGCGATGGCCCCCGGTCCGTGGATCAGGAAGAAACGACCCTGCGTGTTGAGGATCGGCTCGTCCTTCGTCTTCGCGAATGCCGCGATGATGTCCGCCTTCTTGCCGGCGGTGATCTTCGCGCCAAGGCCCTCGATCTTGATGACTTTTATGAAGACGGGCAGCACGCCAAAAAGCTCGCCCGTCGCGACCAGCGTCGCGGTGAGGAAGCCGATGCGCAGCAGCTGGCGGCGCTTCACGCGCGAAACGAGGTTGCCCTGGACGATCGACGTGTCGTCGTGTGGCCGGATCATGTCAGGGCATCGGCTCGAAGCACTGATGCGTCTCGGGCAGCGCCCACGGGGGATAGATGTCCATGCCGGGGCCACGCATCGACGTTCCGACGACCGTGAGAACGATGTAGCTGAAGACGAAGCCGGTCCAGACGGCGATCATCCACTCGCGCGTGCCCGCGCCGAAAAGGCGCTTGCACAAGATCACCAACAACACGGACAGCGCGAGCATCGTGAAGATCGGGATGACGTAGTTCGGGATGAGCTCGCTGCCGCCCGGGAAGTACTTCGTCGCGAAGAGCGAATAGCCCGGCCAGCCGGTGGTGACCTTGGTGACGGGATCGGTGACGCTGCGGTCCACCTTGATCAGCACGTCGAACGCGATGAGCGCGGACACGACCACGGTGGTGAACACCATGGAGAAGTAGAAGCACTTCTTGCCGACCTCGTTGGTGAACCACAGGCCGATGCCCTCTCGGCTGCGATCGATGTACGGGATCGCCGCCATGAACGTCAGCCACAGCGTCGGGACGACGACGCCTGCAAGGCCCTTGTCCATGTGCAGAAGAAGCTCCTGCAGGCTGAGGAGATACCACGGCGCTTTCGACGGGTTCGGCGTGCAGTCGAGCGTGCTGTGGTCTTGCAGCGGCGCGTTGAAGAGCGCCGAGATCACGAAAAGACCGAGCGACCAGATCATCGCCGCGATGAACTCGATCACCAGGAGATGCGGCCACGTCATCGCCGTGTCCTCGACGCGCTTGTCGACACGCACGACCGAGTCCTGACGCACGAACGCGAGCAGCCTTAGGCGCTTCTCCTGGCCCGAGAACGGTTGCGGGCCGCGAGGTGCCGTCATGAGATCACGACCTCACCGCGCCGACGGGTGGCACGCGCAGGGCGGTCGTCCTCACCGAGGCGAGGGCTGAGGGGCCCCGGACGCCTTGGTAAGGCGGCGGGCGGTGTACAGCGGGCCGGGGAGCCAGCCCTCGCAAGGGGAGGACGACGCCCGGAGCGGGACAGGACCCGTCGGCGCACGGGGCCATCGCCCTGGGCGTGCCACCCGCGGCCGTTCGTTCACGAGTCATAGCGGTCCGCTGATCCCGCCGTCTTTGCGAATGCGCCAAAAGTGGATGGCGATGAGGAAGCCGGTCGCGAGAGGTAACGCGACGACGTGCAGAACGTAGAACCGCAACAGCGCATTCGGTCCAAGGGAATAGCCGCCGAAGAGCAGGAAGGCCACCTCGGAGCCCACGGCCGGCGTGGCGTTCGCGATCTCGTAGCCGACCGTCACCGCCCACAGCGCGAGCTGATCCCACGGGAGCAGGTAGCCGGTGTACGAGAGGAAGATCGTCAGGAAGAAGAGCAGGGTGCCGACGACCCAGTTGAATTCACGCGGCGGCTTGTACGAGCCCGTGTAGAAGACCCGGACCATGTGCAGGAACACGGTGATGACCATGCCGTGCGCGGCCCAGCGGTGCATGTTGCGTAGCAGCTGGCCGAACACGACGACCGTCTCGAGGTCCTTGATGTCGGAATACGCCCACTCGGTCGTGGGTCGGTAATAGAACATCAGCAGCGTGCCCGTGAGGGTGAGCACGAGGAACAGGAAGAACGAGAGCCCACCCATGCACCACGTGTACGGGATCGCCAGGGCGTGGCGGCGGACCTTCACCGGGTGCAGATGAAGGAAGACGTTCGTGAAGACCGCGAGCGATTGGTTCTTGCGCGAGTCTGGATAGCCGTGGCGGAAGAGGGACTTCCACAGGGGGCCCGACTTCACGCGCTGCCAGAGCTGCAGTGGAATCTCGAGCACTAGTGAACCCTCTTCCGTTCAGTTTCCTGCGTGTGAACGTGGCCATTGTGGCCGTTCCCGCCGCTGCCGTTCACGCCGCCCTCGCTCACCGGCTTGTAGCCGGCCGCCAGCGCCGGGTCGTACCGCGGCAGGGGCCGCACGGCCTTCTTCGCTCCGACGGTGAGGTCGAGGTGGACCTCGTCGTCGATCGATTCCTTCGGGAGCGTCTTCCCGACGGACGGCATGACCGTGCCGTATCGGTTCATCGTGATCGCGTCGGTCGGGCAGCGGATCACGCAGAGCGCGCAGCGGATGCATGCGGTCTCGTCCAAGAAGAACGCGACGCCGTTCTCCCACTTCTTCGCCTCGCCGATGCCCGGGATCGCGCCGTCGTCGACGATGTCGGACATGTCGACCATGTGGATGACGTCCATCGGGCATACGTCGACGCAACCGCCGCAGATGATGCAGAGCTCGCCGATGATCTCGATGTTGAAGTTGCACTTGAGGCAGCGGTCGCTCTCGG
>JANMWW010000340.1:0-2637 GCA_031394155.1 Chloroflexota bacterium
AGAGTGCGAGACCGACGAGGTACGCGGCGAGGAGGACGGCGGAGAGCGCCGCGTAAATAAGAGTGCGGCGGATGATGACGTCGATCTCGTAGAGGCGGTAGCGCAGGATCGCGACTCCCATCGCGAGTGGGATGAGCGCGAAGCTGAGGATGCCCGCCGCGGCGGCCAGGTCCGACGCTCGCCCGGTGAGGAATGTGACTGCGTTCGTGAAGAACGAGAGGACGACGAGCGCGACCGCGTAGACGAACCACTTCAGCTGCTCCCGTTCGACGCCGCTCGCGCGACGGAAGCGCACGATCAGCGAGGCGAACGCGAGGAGCACGCTTCCGAAGAGCAGCGTGACCACCGGAACGACGAGGAGCGCTGCGAGGGGTGCGGGAATGAGACCCATGGGATTGTCGTGGCCAGCGAGTCCTTCCATCGGTCCGGCCGTGAGCGCCCCCGGCGCGCCTACGGTGAGCGTCGCGAGGGCCATCACGACGAGCGCGGGCCGCCAGCGCGGGGTCAGCGGCCGCCCGGTCGGAAAGACGAGGGGAACGAACCCCGCGATGAGCAGGAACTCCGCGAAAAAGATCCACTGATCCAACCACGCGAGCCAGAGACCGGCAGGGAAGTCCATAGGCAACACACGCCACCGCATCGCGTACTGCGTGGCGAAGGTCGTGATCGCGCCAGTGATCGCAGTGGCCGCCACGACCCACCCCACCGCATTCCCCGGCCGACGCCAGACGATGAGCGCCGCGACCAGCGCGGCGGCGAGCGTGCGCGGAGCCGCCAGGACGGGGTCACTGAAGACCGTCACGGCGGCCTCAGCGGGACGGGTGAGGTAGAGCTCGAGCGCGGCGCCGAGGAGGAGTGCCGAGATGAGCGGCGTCGACCAGGCGAGCAACATCCGCATGCTCATTCCTCGGAACTCTGCTTCACCAGCGTCCGCCAAGCGTTACGAGACGCGTAGGGTGTGCGCGTGGCCGAGCTTCGCATCTCCCTGCTAGGCGCCCCCGCGGTCGAGATCGGCCGAAAGCGCATCGTGACCGATACGCGCAAGACGACGGCGCTGCTCGCCTACCTCGCGGTGTCCGAACAGCCGCAGCGCCGGGCGACGCTCGCGGCGCTCCTGTGGCCCGATGCCGATGAGCAGAAATCGCGCGGCGCTCTCCGCCGGACGCTCTCCGTCCTGCGAACAGCGCTCGGCGACCGTTGGCTTGACGTCAACGGAGAGACGATCGAGCTCGAGCGGCCGCAGGTGCGGGTTGACGTTGTGGAGTTCCGCCGCGCGATCCGGGAAGGGCGCCTCCACGCCGCCATCGCGCTGTACCGCGGCGACTTCCTGCAGGGATTCTCGTTGCGCGACAGTCCGCAGTTCGACGACTGGCAGGCGTCGCAAAGTGACGCGCTTTGCGCGGAGTTTGCCGCCGCGCTCTCGCATCTCACGGTCGAGGCGGAGCGCGAGGGCGACTTCGCCGCGGCGCTCGGCCACGCCAGGCGCCGACTTGCGCTCGATCCGCTCCATGAACCGGCACATCGGGATCTCATGCGGCTCTTCGCGCGCTTGGGCGATCGGACTGCAGCGCTCCGCCAGTACCGCGAGGCGACGCGCGTTCTCGATCAGGAGCTCGGAGTCGCACCGGTCGCGGAAACGCGCGCGCTGTATGACGCGATCGAAGCAGGGACTTTGTCTGCGACCGACGCACCCACGGGCGTCACGACCGCGGAGGCAGTCGGCGACGTGCATACGCTCCATGGCGACTATCGCCGCGCGATCGAAAGCTACGAGACCGCCGCGGCGCAGGCGCCGGGGAATGCGCGGGCGGGGCTCGAGCACAAGCTCGCGCAGGTGCACCACCGCCGCGGCGACTGGGCGAAAGCTGAGCGTCACTACGCCGCCGCGCACAAGGCCAGCGAAGGCGCAACGAAGGCGCGCATCCTCGCGGACTGGAGCCTGGTGGCCCATCGCTCTGGTGACGGTGCGCGGGCGAAGCGCCTGGCGGCCGAGGCCCTCGGACTTGCGGAGCGATCGAAGGACAAGCGCGCGCTCGCGCAGGCGCACAACATCCTCGGCGTTCTCGGTGCGAGCGGCGCTCGGGCGCACCTCGAGACGAGCGTCGCGCTCGCGGGCGAGCTCGGCGACCGAGCCGCGCACATCGCGGCGCTGAACAATCTCGCGCTTGCGCTGAAAGGATCGGGGGAACTCGACCGCGCCCGCGAGCTCACCGAGCAGGCACTGGCGCACTGCGAGGCGTTGGGTGACCGCCACCGGATCGCGGCCCTGCACAACAACCTCGCCGACATCTTCCGCGCGCAGGGCCGCAAGGAGGACTCGATGCGCCACCTCAAGCGAGCGGTGCGTTTGTTCTCGGAGATCGGCGAAGCCAGTGTGAGCGAGCCGGAGGTCTGGAAGCTCGTCGCCTGGTAACAGGAGCCGGAGCTGGCGATGGATACTCCGCCTCCGCTACCACTTACCGCGATGCACGACCACGCTGGGACTCCGATGGCCGAGCTTCAGCGAGGGGGACGGCCGGTCCCCTGCCTTCGGATGGCCGAGCGCGATCGTGCCGATCGCGGTGT
Organism: Chloroflexota bacterium; assembly: GCA_031394155.1. GTDB lineage: Bacteria > Chloroflexota > Limnocylindria > P2-11E > P2-11E > CF-39. Next base: position 2,566 of record JANMWW010000340.1, read on the forward strand.
ACTCGTCCGGGATGCCGAAGGTGGCCTTCAGCGTGGCCTGGTCGCTCACACCGAAGAACACCGCGCCCAGAC
>JANMWW010000395.1:0-4969 GCA_031394155.1 Chloroflexota bacterium
CTACGTCGTCTACAGCGAGAAATATCTCAGACCGGCGGTCGCGGCGTTCCTGGAATTTGTCCGCAGCCCTGACGGCAAGCGCGTCATCGAGTCCACGACGACCGGCGCTTGACCGAGCGTGTTCACCATCAAGACGGGCACGCGGCATGAGCGAGAAGCGAATGGCGAGGAGAGCCAATAACTACGCGGTCGCTGAATGATGGGTCACGCCGGTTTGGCGATCACGTAGACGAGCGCCGAGCCCTCGATCGTGCAGATCTGCGGTCGCATGAGCATCATCGCGGTCCGCTCGTGCGGAGCGGTGAAGACCTGCAGCTCGGCGAGGGTGTGCAGGTCGAGGATCCTCCCCATCACGGTGCCGCTCGAGATGATCGTGCCGACGGCATCCTCGCGCAGCGTGGGAACGAAGATGCCTCCGACCTTCGCGCGGAGCGCTTCGGTGCTGCCGACGTCGGTGGCCTTCTCCGCCGGAGCGAGAGGCGCGTCGAGGGCGAGCACGCCGAGCCGGACGAGTGCGCGCTCAAGGCCTTTCGCATTGCGCTCGGTCCAGTACATCTCGCGGCTGGAACGTCCGCCGACCTCTACGTTCGCGACCTTGATCCCGAGCGACTGCGCGTACGTCGTCAGGCCGCCCTTCTTGTTCGGGGCGTTGCTGATGAAGGGCGCACCCAGGTCTGCGGCTAGCTGCTCCGACCCTTCGAAGCGTTTGACGAAAGCGTTCACGCACCACGTACCGCCCCCGTGAAGGTCGATCACCACATCGCTGTCCGCGATCAACGGGGCGATCGCCGCCGCGACCCGCTCGCTGTGCGAGCCGTCCTTGTTCCCGGGAAAGACCCCATCCATGTCGACGGAATTCGGTGAATCGATCCACGAATTGCGGCGCTCGACCTCGGCCGCGAGGGCGTTTGCCGTAAAGATCACCCGCAGGCGGCCCTTGAGCGTCCCGATGCCGTTGTCGCAGAACAGCCTGATCGCCAGCGCCGACCACGGCCCTTCGTCGCCATGAGTGCCGGCGATGAGCGTCGCGCGGGTGCCGGAGGTGCCGGCTTCGCCATAGGTGAGCGGGATGTGCCGCGCCGCCGCGTGGCCGGTGAGCGGGACTTCATTCCAGGCGAGCGATTCATAGATGGTCTTCACGATCGGACCCTCCGCATTCTCAATCTGTGTAGCTGCCGTACCACTCTTGGCGCGAGCGAAAATCATCGGGGTAGAGCGTGACCTTCTCGATCGCAAAGGCGAAGTCGCTGCCTTCCCGTTCGATCGTCTCGACCACTTTGGCGGCATCGAAGCGGTAGCCGCTGAACCGGCTCGGTGGCTGAGAGGCGAGCCAGACCCACGCCTTGCCGAGCTCGACCGGATCGGCCCAGGCCGCTCGCGATCCTTCCGGCGTCGCGTCCAGCTCGGCCCACGTGATGCGGGTGGGCTTGATGCGGGCACCCGGACCGATGGTGTTCAGCGCGATGTCATGACCCTTTGCCTCGAGGGACAGGGCCTTCACCAATCCTTCGATCCCGTGCTTGACGGTGCAGTACGCGACCTCCTCCTTGTAGCCGCGGACGCTCGAGCCGCTCGCGATGCCGATGACGTGGCCGCCGCCTTGGTGCTTCATCTGATCCCAGGCCGCGCGGGTGCAATTGAACATTCCGCCGATCCCCACATCGATCTGGCGCCGCCATTCCTCCGGCGAGGTCGCTTCGAAGGTCATGAGCGGCATATAGATCGCGTTGTGCACCACGACGTCGAGGCGCCCCCACCGCTCCACGATGCCCTTCACCACACTCTGGCAGTCCGCCAGATCGGCGACGTCCGACCGGCGAGCCTCGAACTCGGCGCCGTCGGCCGCGAGGTCTCGGGCGCAGCGCGCGAGCTCAGCCTCGCTGAGGTCCGTGACACAGACCCGCGCACCCGCGATGCCGAACGCGCGAGCGATGCCCCATCCCAGGCCGCGCGCCGCGCCGGTCACGAGCACGACCTGGCCCGACGTCGGCATCAGTACCCACGCTCGCGGTCGAACACATTGAGGAGCGGCCGCGCCGCGAGGTACAGCCGGAGATTCTCCCGAAAGAGGTCCGTGAGCTTCGTGTTCTCGCTGTCGGCGGTGCTCGCGGAGTGAGGGTTCACGAGAACGTTCGGCATGTCCCAGAGCGGGCTCTCCTTTGGCAGCGGCTCCTGCGCGAACACGTCCAGCGCTGCACCGCCAAGCTGCCCCGAGCGGAGGGCCTCGATGAGGGCAGGCTCGTCGATGACCTTGCCGCGCCCGATGTTCACGAGCACCGCGCCGCGGCGCATCGTCGCAAGCTCCGCGGCGCCGATGAGGCCCTCGGTCTCCGCGGTGTGCGGCACGGCGAGCACCACGTAGTCGGCCTCCGCCAGAAGCAGACGCAGCTCGCTCAGCGGGCGCTGAGCGTCGACCGCGGCGTCGGCCACCGGTCCGCCGCGCCGCGTCCCCGTCACCCGCAGCCCGAGCGCGCGCGAGACGCGCGCCACCTCCGTCCCGATCTTCCCGAGGCCGACGATCGCGACGGTGCGGCCGCGCAGCTCGCTGCCGGCGAAGCGCTCCCAGTGGTGCTCGCGCTGCTGCATGAGCAGTCGCGGCACCTGCTTGGCGAAGTACAGCATCGCGAGCGCCGCGAACTCGGCGAGCGGCACCGCGTGCACGCCGCTCGCGGTCGTGAACACGATCCCGCTGCGATCGAGCCCGGTGCGCCGGAGGAGCTGTCCGATGCCGGCGGACGTGGCCTGCACCCAGCGCGCGCGCGGCGCCACCGTCGGCAGGTCGTCGAGATGTCCGTGGTCGAAGTCGAACAGCACCTCGGCCCGCGCGAGCAGCTCGCGCCACCGGCGTTCATCTTCGGCTGAGCGCTGGATGGTGTTGTAGTGGTCGGCGGCGTAGCGCGGCGTGGGCAGGAGCGCTGGCTCGTAGAGCACCTCGGCCTCGGGCGCGGACTCGCGGATACGAGCCACGTGCTCGGGCTCCAGGTACGACGCGATGAGCACCTGGAGCGGCGCGGCGCGGCCGCTCATGACCCGCACGCGAATCGCTCGACGAGCCGTGCAGCGGCCTCGACGTCGCCCAGATGCACGGTCTCGAATGGGCTGTGCGTGTAACGCGTCGGGATCGCGACGAGCGCCGCGCGCACGCCGGCTCTGACGAATTCGCCGGCGTCGCTGCCGTAGATCACGTAGACCGCGTGTTGCACGGGAATCGACGCGGCGCCCGCCGACCGCTCGAGCTCACGGGTCAACGCGCGGTCGTACGCATAGAGATCCTTGTGCACGAGGATCGGCCCCGCGCCCAGGTGCGTCGCGACATCGCGCGGATCGACCCCCGGAACGTCGCCGCTCAGGCCGATGTCGACCGCGATCGCGATCTCGCAGCCCAGCCGGCGCGAGACCGATGCCGCGCCGATGAGACCGAGTTCCTCCTGCACCGTCGAGACAAGGTAGACGTCGTAGGCAAGCGCGCGCGGGTCGACGCCCTGCGCGAAGAGGTCGAGCACGGTCAGTCCGGCGCGATCGTCCATGGCCTTCGCGTAGACGAGCTCTCCGATACGCCGCGTCGGCGGCGACCAAATGACGCGATCGCCGATGCGGATGCCGCTCGACTCCGCCGCTGCGCGGCTCGACGCGCCGACGTCCACCCAGATGTCGCCCCAGCCGAGCTCTTTCGTGTCGCGCTGCGCCTTGGTGAGGATGTGGCCGGTGAGCGTCGCGAAGACGCCGCTCACCGCCTCGCCAGCGGTGATGACGAGCGCGGGGTGCCCCAGGGGCAGGAAATACGGCGACCGCAGCGACGGGCGCCCCTCGATGTCGCGCTGCCCGCTCGACAGCCAGAGAAAGCCCCCGTCGTCGATGTGGCGGACCGTGAAGCAGACCTCGTCGGCATGCGCGCACAGCGCCAGCTTCGGGCCCTGCCCTCCGACATGCGCCGTGAGGTTGCCAACGCCGTCGGTGTCGACCTCGAAGCCGCGCGCGCTCCAGCGCTCCTTCAGATATTCCTGCACCCGGCGCTCGTCGCCGCCGGGACCGGGCAGCTCGCAGAGCGTGCGCAAGATGTCGAACGTGCTCATCGGCGCATCCGCGGATCGAGCGCGTCGCGCAACCCGTCGCCGAGCAGATTTATCGCGAGCACAGTGACCATGATCGCCGCGCCGGGGAACGTCGTGATCCAGGGTGCCGCGCGCAGATACGCGCGCCCCTCGCTCAGCATCGCGCCCCATTCTGGGCTGGGCGGCTTCGCGCCGAGACCGAGGAAGCTGAGCGCGGCGCCGGCGAGGATCGCGCCCGCGACGCCGAGCGTCGCCAGGACGATGACCGGAGCAAGCACGTTCGGCAGGATGTGGCGGAACATGATGGACCGGTCGCTGCAGCCCACCACCCGCGCGGCTTCGACGTACTGCAGCTCGCGCGCGCCAAGCACCGACCCGCGAACGACGCGCGTGTAATGCGGCATGGCCGCCAGGCCGACCGCGATCATCGCGTTGTTGAGATCGGGTCCGAGGATCGCGACGACCGACAGCGCCAGCAGGATGCCCGGGAACGCCAGCATCACGTCGATGAACCGCATGAGGATGCGGTCGGTCCAACCGGAGTAGTAGCCCGACACCAGACCGACGGTGACGCCAAGACCGGCGCCGATGGCCACCGAGATGATGCCCATCTGCAGCGAGATGCGCGAGCCGTGGATGACGCGGATGAGGATGTCCCGGCCGAACGCGTCGGTGCCGAAGGGATGCGCCAGCTCAGGTGCCCGCAACCGGTCGCCCGCCGCGATCTGCGTGGGGTCGTACGGAACGATCACGTCGGCGAAGAGCGCAAGCGCGATGAGCGCCAGCAGAACAGCCGCACCCACGATCGCGCCGCGATTCTGCAGGAGCCGCCCGAGGGCGTCGCGGAACAGGCCGCTCGGCGGCCGGGAGAGCGCATTCGCGGCGATCACGAGAGGCGGATGCGCGGGTCGAGGAAC
>JANMWW010000006.1:0-17481 GCA_031394155.1 Chloroflexota bacterium
GTTCAACGAGATCCGCGCGCCCGCGGGCGGCATGGTGCGGCGGATCATGATCGAGTGCGGCCAGCTGGTGCGCGCGCACCAGCCGATCGTCGAGCTCGAGTGACCGAGAAGCAGTGCGTCGTCTGCAAGCAGCCTCTGGGCTCGGACGCACTGCGGCTGCGCTACGAGGGACGGCACTACGACTTCGACACGCCGCGCTGCAAATTGATCTTCCAAGAGAATCCGGACCGCTGGCTCGACGCGTTCGGAGGCGTCCTCGATCAGCCGCGGTAGAGAGCGGGGGATCAGCGCCGCGCTGATCGTCGCCGTCGCCGCGGCCGCCGTCCTCGCGTATCAGGTCAGCACGGAGTCGCTCGCGCTTCCGGGCGGAACGCCCGCCCCGACGTTCACGTTCCAGGCGCGGCCGTCGCCGACCTTCGTGCCGGTCTCGACGCTGGCGCCCGACGCGCTCCGCGTCTACTCGGTCGCCGCGATGCCCTCGGACTTCCGGTTCGTGCTCGTGGGAGACGCCGGCGACGAGCGCCTCTTGCTGCTCGACCTCAGCGCCAAGCGCGTGACGATGGTCGCGCACTTCGAGGGCACGGCCTCATTTGAGAACGGCCGGGTCGTCGAGACGGCAACGGTCGCATCCGGCGACACCGTCGTGATCCAGGCGCGCTCGGATGCTGCCAACGCGCGCGTGTACGTGATCAAGCCGCTGACCGGAGCCGTGCATTCCTTCACCGTTCCGAGATCGGAGCAGCCTCGACTGTCGCCCGATGCAGCGACGATCGCGATGACCCGCAACTCGACCGATCCGGAGCAGAACGGGCTATGGCTTCTCACAGCGAGCGACGGCACCGGTCGGCGTCTCCTCGCCGACGCCGGCCGCCGCGCCACGCGAGTCGTGCAATGGTCGGCCGACGGAAAGAGGCTCTCCGCGCTGGTCGATGTTGGTGGAGGGCAGACGGAGCTCGTTGTGCTCGACACGTCCGGCGGCGCGACGCCGCTGCTCGGGAAGGCGACGGACGCCCGGTGGCGTGGCACTGACCTCTTGCACTGGGACTTCACCGCGACCGGACCAGTGCGCCAGTACGACGCGGCACATGGCATCGCAGCTCCCCCTGCGTACGTGCCGGCCACCGGAGTGATCGTCGATCGCGCGGAGTTGCGTCCGCGGCTCCCGGAGCTGGCGGTGCGCGAGCACACCAGCAGCAGTCTCCCGCGCATCCTCGTCTATGACGGCAGCACGGGTACCTCGAGCGTGAAGGTAACGGATGCGCAGTGGGTGCTGGGCTTCTGGTGGTCGGCGGACGCGACCCGGCTCTACACGTGGACGATCGATGGGAGCACAACGACGGTGCGCGATGTGCTCAGCAACGAGACGGAAATGACGTTCTGCTTCCGGGTGAGGATCGATCTGCCGTGCCCGTGATCAGCCGAACACCGTGACCACGACGAGCGCGATCGACAGAGCACCGGCCATGAGCGCCGCACCGGTGCCGACGACCTTCGCGAAGGCGCCATTGCGGTACTCGCCCATCACCGCCTTGTCGTTCGCGAGCTTGAGCACGAAGATGAGCACGATCGGCAGCAGGAGCCCGTTCACGTTCTGTGACACGAGGATGAGTGGGACGAGCGGGATGCCGGGGATCAGGACGACGAGCGCACCGAGGATGAGCAGCAGCGTGAACAGGCCCATGAACACAGGGGCGTCGCGGAAATTCTTGCTGATGCCCGATTCCCAGCCGAAGGCTTCGCAGATCGCATACGAGGTCGAGAGTGGCATCACGGTCGCGGCGAGGAGCGACGCGCCGAAGAGACCCATCGCGAAGAGCAACTGCGCCGACGGTCCGGCGAGCGGCAGCAGCGCCCCCGCCGCATCGGCGGCGCTGTCGACGTGGATCCCGGCGGGAAAGAGCACCGCGCCCGCGACGATGATCATGAAGAACGCGTTCAGGCCGGTCAGGAACGCGCCGAACAGCACGTCGATGCGCGCGAAGCGGTACTGCTCCCTCCCGATGCCTTTGTCCACCGTCGATGCCTGGATGTAGAACTGCATGTAGGGCGTGATGGTCGTGCCGACGAGCGCAAGGGCCGCGATGAGCGCGGCCTGCTCGGTCGGGATGGTGGGGATGGCGAGGCCGCGGCCCACGGAAGCCCAATCCGGGCGCACGATGAACGCGCTGATCGGATAGGCAACGTACGCGAGCACCAGCACGAGGAGCACGCGCTCGACGACGCGGTAGCTGAAGAAGACGACCAATGACCAGATGACAACGCCCGCGAGCGGCACCGACACGATGCGCTCGACGCCCAGCAGCTCGAGGCTCGCGGCGATACCCGCGTACTCAGCCGCGATGTTGCTTCCGTTCGCGATGAGCAGGGCGAGCATCGCGATGGCGGTCCAGCCCACGCCGAAGCGCTCGCGAATGAGGTCGGACAGCCCTTTTCCCGTGACCGCGCCCATTCGCGCGCACATCTCCTGGATGACCATGAGGCCGATCGTCGAAAGCACGAGGAGCCACAGCATCGAGTAGCCGTAATGCGCGCCGACCGCGGTGTAGGTGGTGACGCCGCCGGCGTCGTTCCCCGCGAAGCCCGTGATGATGCCGGGTCCCATGACCGCGAGGAACGCGAGGATCGCCGTGCGCCGGCGGTCCGCCTGGCGTCGCACCGACGTGCGCACGCCGGTCATCACCGGCCTCACCGCGCGATGGACCGAAGCGACCTCTTCTTCCAACCGCGCGGCATCATGATCTCGACGACGTCGTCGACGGTCACGGTGCCGAGCAGCTTGCGGCGCGCGTCGACGACCGGCAGCGCGAGCAGGTCGTACTTCGCGATCAGCGCCGCCACGTCCTCCTTCGGGGTCATCGCGTCGACCTTCAGGACGTGCGGATCCATGACCTCGCTGAGCTTCGCGTCGGGTTTCGCGACCACCAGATCGCGCAGGCTGATGACGCCGTCGAGCCTGCCCTGGCCGTCCACCACATACAGGTAATACGTGAGCTGCGGGTCGGGCTGGAGCTCGCGCAGTCGCTCGATGGCCTGCTGCGTCGTGAACTCGGCGGGTATGGAGATGAGATCCGTCGTCATGATGCCGCCCGCGGAATCCTCGTCGTAAGTGAGCAGCTCCTCGACATCCTGAGCCTCGTCCTTCTCCATGAGCTCGACGAGCTCTTCACGCCGCTCCTCCGACAGATCCTGAAGCAGATCGGCCGCCTCGTCTGGCGCCATCTCCTCGAGGATGTCCGCGGCGCGCTCTTGATCGAGATCGCTCACGATCGCGGCCTGCATCTCCGGCTCGATCTCGGAGAGCGCCTCGGCCGCGGTCTCGACATCGAGCTGCTCGAAGACGGCCCGCCGCTCGTCCGCCGCCATCTCCTCGACGATGTCCGCGATATCGGCTGGGTGCAGCAGCGCGAGCTTGCTGCGTGGCACCGCGACGCGGACGTGCGCGCCCGACGCGGCATCGAGCGGCTCGACCAGATGCCAGGGGATGATGCCGCGCGGAAGCTTGCGGCCGGCGAGGCCAAAGATCTTCTCGGCCAGATTCTCCGCGCCGATGCGTCGAAGCAATCCGCGTAGGCCCACGTCGGCGCCGACGAGTCGCATTTGACCGTCCACGTCCGAGAGCTGGAGGTCGTTCACGCGCACGACCTTCGCTCCGTGCGTGTCGACGATCTGCTTGTCGAGGAGATCACGAGAGAGCCGCAGCGCCTCCGGAGGCAGGGTCGCGTCGACCACGCCGTCGCTCCGCGTGCGCATCCGAAGGTGCCCGATCTCCTGGGCCATGTCGCTCCACTTGATGATGCGTTCGCCGTCCCCAGTCGCGAGGATCGCCCACTGGATCGCCGGGAACTGGCCCACAGGGACGACCGCGAGGTCCTTGAGCGTGCCGATCTCAGTGCCGTTCGGCTCGATGACCTTCCGGTGTTGGATCTCAGAGAGGTACGGCATCGTCGCGCGCAATGTACTGCCATGTGTGACAATGGACCTTCACATGTCGCCTTCAGCAGACGCTGGCCTGCGCGTTCGCGCCCTCGCGGATCAGGCGGTCGCGGCCGCCCTGGACGCGGACTGGACGCGCGCCGTGGACCTGAACGCCAAGATCCTGGGGGCGGCTCCGGATGACATCGAGGCCCGCAACCGGATCGGCCGCGCCTACATCGAGCAGGGCAAGCTGGAAGAGGCCAAGGCCTCGTTCGCCGAGGTCCTGAAGGCCGAGCCGTACAACTCGATCGCGATCCGCGGCACCCAGCGGACGACCCAGCTCCTCGAGCACCACGGGAAATCCGTCACCACCAGGACCAAGACGCAGCCCCGCCTCTTCATCGAGGACATGGGCAAGACGGGCATCCTGCGCCTCATCAACCCGGCGCCGGCCCACATCCTGGCCCGTTACAGCACGGGCTCCGAGTGCGAGCTCCGGGAGCAGGAGGGCCTGCTGGCCGTCCATGCGAGCGACGGCGAGCTGCTCGGCTTCCTCGAGCCCAAGGTGGGCCGCCGCCTCATCGATCTGATCCGAACTGGCAACCAGTACGTGGCCGCCATGGTCAGTAACGACCAGGCGAACGCTCGCGTTGCCATTAGAGAGACGTTCCAGAGCGCCGAGAACGCCAGCCGGATCTCGTTCCCAGGCCACCACCGCCCTGCAGAGACAAAGGAGCGTGCCTACATCAAGGGCAACTTCTTCCGCTTCGGACGGGACGCGGACGAGGAGGCCGAGGACGGGGAAGAGGTCGAGGGTACCGAGACCGCCGGCAGCGACGAGGTCCTGGACGACACCGAGTCAGTCGAAGAGCCGCTCGTCGTTGAAAGCGACGATGACGATTCGGAGGACGACGAGGACGAGTAAGGGGTGAGCTGATGGGTCGAGCCGGGTGGGGAGCGATATGCGCGATCCTCATCGTGGCGACGGCCTCGTGCTCCACCACGCCGTCCCCTAAGACCCCCGCGCGGGACATCGCCGACGCCCGGCCCATCGCACGCGAGATCGGCAACATCCTCCTGAACTTCTCCGCCTATGACTACGCCGTCATCGGCAGCATCAACGGCGACAAGGTCCGCACGGTCACGACCGAGCGTTACGCCGCGGTCGCCCGGGCGCAGGCATCGGTCATCGCCGACAACTCGACCAAGGTCATAGCGGTCGCCGTCGACTCGAGCGGCCCGATCAGAGATCGTCTGGTGACGCTCGCCGATGCTCTTGGGGTCCTGCGCACTGACGCGCTCGCGTATGCCGATGCCGGCCAGCCCGAGGCGCTCGCGCGGATCATCAAAGACGTCGACACGGGATGGGCACTCTTGCGCGACGTCGAAAGCCTGCTCAAGGACGACGGCACGCTCGACAAGACCGCCGAGCGCGGTGTGTCGATGAAGGCGATGGCAACACCCGGCAAGCGCGCCCTCGTGACGATCGGCCCGTACGCCGGCGCCGCTGAGGCCGCGGCCATCGCGACCGAGTTCGGCGCCGCCGGCGTCGCGACGACCCAGAGCCCCTACATGGTGCGCATCACCTTCCCGGACCGCGCCTCGGCCGACGCGAAGGCCAAGGATCTGCAAAAGCACGGCACCCCGGCGATCGTCGTCGACCAGACCGCATATGCCTTCACGCGCTCGGGCGCGGCGCCGGATGTCGAGCTCTGGCGGGAGCCTGAGCGCTTCATCGACACGCACGGCGGCGCACGCAGGGTCGCGCTCTCAGCCGACGCCGGCCTCGTTGCCACGGGAAGCGATGACGGCGCCATAGCGATCTTCACGAATGACGGAGTGCTGCGCGCACTCCCATCGTTCAATGCGGGCGTCAACCAGCTCGTCTTCACGGACGACGGGCGCTTCCTCTTCGGCGGCGGCCAGCTCCTGCAGACGTGGGTCATGCCGCAGCCGACCTTCTCTGTGGGCGTGCCGATGCGCCTGACCGGTGCGGCGATGTCCGCGGTCTTCGTCCCCAAGGCCAATGCCTTTATCGCGGCCTCCGGCGGCGACAGCGGCATCATCGGCGGGCGCGCTCCGGACGGCGTCCCGCTGTCTGATCCGTTCCCGATGGGCGTCGCGGCCAGCGGCGCGCTCCTGGGTGCCAGCGACGCCGGCGATCTCTTCATCGCCACGCAGGTGACCCAGGGCTTCGAGATCCGCGTCCTGCGCATCGGAGCCGAGCGGTCCCCGCGCGGCATCGTCCGCGTACCCGGCATCGGCCGCGCCTTCGACGTCGACCCCTCCGGGTCGTGGGCTGCGGCGGTCACCGATCAGGGCACGTTCCGCTTCTCGCTGAAGGCCGCGGATCCGTCCAAGACGATCGTCAAGGTCACCGGGACGTCGCGCGACGTCGAGTTCGCGAAGGACGGGACGCTCTACGTCATGGAGGCACAAAAGCTCACCGCGGTCTCGGCCGACGGCTCAACGCGCTGGTCGCAGGGGCTCGTGGATGGCCGGCGGCTGGCGGTCGGCGTTCGGCCGATCGTCCTCGATGGCACCGACAAGCTCATCGGGTTCGCGACGGAGGACGGCGCGCAGGACCTGCTCGCGCCGCTTGGTTTGATCCAGGATCTCGTTGTGTCGCGCGACGGTCGTTGGGTCGGAGTGATCGCTGAGGCCCGGAGGGCCGTACTCTTCAAGCTGCAATGACATTGGCCGAGCGATGAGTACGCCGCGAGAGCGCGTCTTGTCGTTCACACCGATCGAGACGGCGCCACTCCCGCGACCATTGCACCGTTTCGGCAGCGCGTTCCCCCAAGGCATCGCGGAGACGTTCGCCAAGGCCTACGCGCCGGAGCGCGGCGTGATCCTCGATCCGTTTGCGCATCCATGGTCCGCAGCCGACGCATCGGAGCGCGTGCAGCGTCGCGGAATCGCGCGCTCGCACGAGCCGCTGGGGGAGTGGGCACGTGGTGTCATCGCGGGCGCACCGTCGGCCGACGAGATCCTCGGCGCGCTCGAACGCGTTGCGGAGAGCGCGCTCATCGGAACGCCACATCGCGTCGCGATGCGCGAGCTGTACAGCTCCCGCTGCGCGACGTGCCGCGCACCCGTCGTGGTCGAGGCGTTCTTGTGGGAGCGCGATGCCCCCGTCCCGAGCAAGAAAGCCTTCCGCTGCGGCATCTGCGCGCGCGACGGCCGCGCGCTGCTGATCGAGGCAGCCGACGCCGAGGACGAGGAGCAGACCCGGCGCCTTGAGGCGCGCGGCATGTCGTACTGGCAGTTCGTGGAGCGCTTCGGCCAGGAACCCGCCGCACAGGCGCTCGGCGAATCGGCCGCCGCCCTGTACACGCCGCGCAACGTCACGGCATTGATGGCGACGCTGCGCGCCGTGGAGACCGGGGTCGACGGAGAGGCGCAGGCGCTGCTCAAGCTCTGCCTGCTCGAGGCGATCGTGTCGGGCAGCCGCCTCAACGCGGTCGCCGGACATGGCGCGCCGCTCCGCATCGAGAAGGGGCGCGCGCGCCGAGGGCACGCCGCCCAGACGCGCGAAGTGAACGTGTGGCTCGAGTACGAGCGCACGGTCCGCGAGCTCGTGTCGTGGCTCGCGCAGCAGCCCGCGCGAACCCGCAACGTCATCGCGTTCGAACAAGGCGACGCCGATCTCGTCCTTTGTCAGGCGCCGGTCGAGGACGGTCTGGGCGGATGGTCGACCGTCGGCAGCGCGCTGCTGCTCGGCGCAAAAACCCTTCGTCCGGTCGAGATGGGGGAGGGCCGCCTTGCGTCTCGGGAGCGCCTGCTCCGCCAGCTTCGCGCCGCGCTCATCGATGGCCATCGCGGGTCCAAGCCCGGCGCGGCCGCGGTCGTGTACGTGCCACACGCCGACACGGCCACGCTCGCCGCGACCGTGCTCGCGGGCGCGGGCGCCGGCTATCGCCTGCGAACGATCCTCTATCAGCGCGACGCGCTCCCGGGCGCGTACGGCACCGGTGCGGCGGCCGCGACGTGCGACTTCGATCGCGACGTGCCGCTGCTGCGCGACCAGATGGCCGCCGATGGCGGCGCCATCGAAGAAGCCATACGGCAGGGCGTGCGTGACGCGTTCCTCGCGCGCGGCGAGCCGATCCGCGCGGATCTCGCCGCGGTGGCAGCGCTCCAGGCGCTGTCGGCCGAGGCGCTCCTGGTGCCGCTCGCGCTCGCGCGGGCTGGTGGAGTGTCGGAGCTCGAGCTCTTCCTCGACCACTTCCGCTCGGCCCTGGCCGACGGAAAGCGCAGCGGCCTCGTGAAGGTCGCGCTTTCGGCGGAGCCCGACGATGTCGCATACCAGATCCCCGACGCGCACGAGAACGCGCCGCTTGACGATCGGGTCGAATGGGCGGTCTGGGGTGTGCTCTCGGCCGCGCGCGAAGTCGACACGCGGTCGCTGCTGCGGCGGACGTACGCGCTGTTCCGAGGGATCGAGACGCCGGAGCGCGAGACCATCGAACGCTCCATCGCGTCTTATGCCGTGCAGGCGGAGGACGGGCGCTGGCGACTCGGCGAAGCTGATGCCCTCGTCGCGCGCCAGGCATCGCAGGCGCAGGTCGTGAGCGAGCTTGTCGACGCGGGACACCGGCTCGGATTCAAAGTGCACGTCGGCCGCGATCTCCAGCGCCGCGCGATGCCCCCGTCGCACGCGGATCGCGGACGAACGCTGGTCGAGCTGATGACCGATGCCGAGCGGCTGTCGGGTCCGGCGCGGACCATGCGCGGGCCGGCCGAGGCGCTCGAGTTCATCGACTGCGTCTGGTACGAGCGGGGCCGGATGGCGTTCCTCTGGCAGGTCGAGTGGACATCCCGCATCCACCGCAGCGTCGTCTCTCTGGGTGAAGCGATACCCGACGACGAGCGTGTCTTCCGTTTCATTGCGCTCGCCGACGAGCGGGCTACGCTGCTCCAGGAAAAGCTCGACCGGGCGCCCGTGCTGGCCGAGATCGTTCGACGCCGGGGCTGGCGATTCGTAAAGTGGGCGCCGCTGCGCCGGTTCCTGCAGGACGGCGAAGCGAGCCTGGATGGGCTTGAAGCGGTCCTTGGCCTCGAACCTGCGGTGGAACAAACTGGACATCAGCTGGCGTTCAAGTGGTAGCGATGATCCGTGAATACCCAGGAGGACGACTGAAATGAGCGCACCAAAAGTAGTGACTGACCCGACGTTCGAGACGGATGTTTTGAAGTCAGATCAGCCCGTGCTCGTCGACTTCTGGGCGACGTGGTGCGGCCCGTGCCGCATGGTGGCGCCGATCCTCGAAGAGATCGCCAACGAGCAGGGCGACAAGCTTCGCATCGCCAAGCTCGACGTCGACGCGAATCCGATCACCGCTGGCCGCTTCGGCGTCCGCTCGATCCCGACGATGATCCTGTTCAAGAACGGCCGCGAGACCCAGCGTCTCGTGGGGTACATGCCCAAAGAGAAGCTGCTCTCGATGCTCAATCCGCACCTCGGCGACAGCAAGACCTCAGCGGCCTAACTGCCGATAGCTGAGGCTGTGAAGGATTCGTCCGGGGCCGCGCAGCTCCTCGATCCCGTCTGCGACATGATCGTCGCGGTCGACGAAGCCCGTGAGAACGGGCTGACTCTCGAGATGCCCGATCGTGAATACGCCTTCTGCTCGCAGGGTTGTATGACGACCTTCGCGAAGGCGCCGCAGCGGTTCCGATCGAAAGTTGATGCCTGGGTGGTCGCGAACCCAGCGCGCTAGCACCCAAGCGCACGAACGCGCGGAACGAATTGATCGCGCGCGCGTCATGACAATGTGATCCGGACATGAGCACGCGCCCCGGCGTCGTCGTCCTTTGCGCGATCGTGATTCTCGCAGCCTCATGCGTCGCAGCGCCGGCCGTGACGTCGAGCGATGCGCCGATCGCGACCGCTCCGGTATCCGTTCCATCCGCGGGCATCGGCGGGACCGCGACACGGCACGTGCCCTTCGGCAACGGTCTCGCGATCGATGTCCCCGTCAACTGGTCTGTGGCCCAAGAGGGCGGCTTCCTGAACCGCGGCACGCAGCGCCTCGTGTTCGCGGGCAACGGTGACCTCGCGTCGCTCGCAACGGTCCCGGGCAACGGCGACATCGACGTGGCATCGCTGCCCGCGGGCCGGCTCGTGCTCGAGGTGGAGATCTTCTGCCGACTGGAGTGCTCCGGTCCCTCGTCCGAGACACCGTGGCCACTGGACTGGACGACCGCGACGGCGCTCGCGGGGCGCGGATTGCCGGCCGACCGCCACGAGCTCACGATCTCGTTCCGCTGGTTCGACGCACCGATGTTCGTCATGGCGCGCTGGGCGGATGGGCCGGGCGTCGCGGCGGAGGTCGCGCAGCTCCCAAGCGTCGTCGCCAGCATCAGGCCGGACCCTCCGCAGCCGAGCAGCGGCGAGTTCCACGGATGGGCTGGCATCGCGCCAGTCGCAGACATCCCCGTCGGCACGGTGCGCTTCGAGCCGTTGCCGCCCGGCGCGATCGTCCAGCAGCCCGGGAGGATCTGGGACATCGTGCCGTACTTCCTCGTGCGCGGCCGGGTCGGACTCTACGCATTCGTGTCGCGCCCGCTCCACGATCAAAACTGCGTGATCCACTACGACCTCTCGAGCGATCACTTCATCTGCGCTGCAGCTGGCCGCACGTACGAGTGGACGCGCTTCGGCACCTATCTCGGTCCCGAACCGGCGAGCGACCTTACGCAGCACCACGTCATCGTTCGCGATGGCATCGTCTGGGTGAACTACGTGAGGGACACGCTCAACACGCCGACCGTCGCTGACGAGGCGGCTGAGCGCTAGGCGCGACGCTCCGATCTGCGCACGACAAAACGTATCGCGGTGTCCGTGTCCGATATCGAGCAGACCTTGTTGTCGACGAGGCCTGCGGCGAGGCCGAGCGCGATCACGTCGTTCCCGAGATACGGACGGTCCGCGCGATCGCGGTCGCGCTTCGCGCTGATCACCCAGATGCCTGCAGACTGCGTGATGCGTTTCCGCAGCACGCCAAGCTCGCGCGTGATCTCAGCTGCCGTGGCCGGCCAAAATAGGACTACGTCGGCCTCTTCAGCGGCTCGTGCGAACGGACGGCCCGCCTTTTTTCGCGCGCGTGCCACAAGGTCGGCGTCCCGCTTCTTGCCCGTCGCGAGCACCGCACTTCCGGGCGTGATGCCGAGCTTGTCCACGACATCCTTCGCGGCGTAGCGTGCGGTTCGCTGAGCCTCGGTCTCCATAAGACGGTAGTTTGGTCCTAATGACCGACACGCCCGGTCCGATCGAGCGCCGATTCATGGATCCGTCCGTCCGGCCGTGCGACGACTTCTACGAATACGCGAACGGCACGTGGCTGCGCGACACGGCCATCCCCGAGGACGAGGCAGGGTGGGGTGGCTTCAGCGAGCTCCGTGATCGCAACTTCGCGGTGCTGCGCGGCATCCTCGAGGACACGGCCCGCGACGGTCGCACGGGCGACGCGAAGCTGGTCGGAGATCTCTACACGACCGGCACGGACGAGGCGGCGATCGAACGGGGCGGCCTCGGCCTTGTGAATGAGGTCCTCGATCGCGCATCCAATGTGGGTTCGAGTGCGGAATTGCCCGTGCTGTTCGGATGGCTCGCGCGCCGCGGCGTGCGCGCCGGGCTGGTGCTACGCGTCATGCCCGACGCGTTCGCCAGCACGCGCAACGTCGTGCACCTGATGCAGGGCGGCCTTGGCCTGCCCGACCGTGATTACTACCTGAAGGACGACGAGAAATCGCGCACGCTCCAAGACAAGTACCGCGCGCATCTGGCCGCGATGTTCACGCTGCTCGGCGATGATGCTGCGGCGAGCGCGACCTCCGCTCAGGCCGTGTACGAGCTCGAGCACGCCCTGGCGACAGCGTCGATGCCGCGCGTCGAGCAGCGCGATCCGTACAAGGTGAACAACCCGACAAGGGTCGATCAGCTGGATGCCGGGGCACACGGCTTCAGCTGGCGCGCCTTCCTCCGCGAGATCGGCGCGCCCGACGTGAAGGACCTGAACGTCCGGCAACCGAAGTACCTCACCGCGCTCAGCGGGTTGGTCTCTGATCAGCCGCTCGCGACGTGGCGCGCATATCTGCGCGCACGCGTGATCAACGCGTTCGCGCAATATCTCGCTCCGCGCTTCGAGCAGGCGCACTTCGACTTCTATGGGCGCACGCTCGTGGGTCAGGCGGCGCAGAAACCTCGCTGGAAGCGCGTGCTCGAGGTCGTCGACAACGAGCTTGGCGAGCCGATCGGACAGCTGTACGTCGAGCGCGCCTTCCCGCCCGAGGCGAAGAAGCGGATCCTCGACCTGGTCGCAGACCTCCGCGCCGTGCTCCGCGATCGGATCGATGGGTTGGAGTGGATGGGCGACGAGACCAAAAAGGCCGCACGCACGAAGCTCGACGCCTTCGCGGTGAAGATGGGCTACCCGGACACCTGGCGCGACTTTTCGGCACTGGAGCTCGATCGCACGTCCTTCGTCGGCAACGTGTTGCGGTCGACGATCTTCAACTTCGACCACGACATCGCGAAGCTCGCGCGCCCGGTGGACCGAGGCGAATGGCTCATGAGCACGCCCACGGTCAACGCCTACTACTACCCGCCGCGCAACGAGATCGTGTTCCCGGCCGGCATCCTCCAGGCGCCGTTCTTCTTCGCCGACGCAGACGCCGCCGTGAACTACGGCGCGATCGGAATGGTCATCGGTCACGAGATGACGCACGGCTTCGACGATCAGGGCAGCCAGTTCGACGAGATCGGCAATCTGCGGAACTGGTGGCAGGAATCGGATCGCGCCGCGTACACATCGCGTACCGATCTCGTGGTCCAGCAGTACGACGGCTACGAGCCGCTGCCGGGTGCGCACATCAACGGAAAGCTGTGTCTGGGCGAGAACATCGCCGACCTCGGCGGTCTGAAGATCGCCTTCGCCGCATTCGAGCGCTATCTCGCGCGCGAGGGCGAGCCCGCCTCGATCGATGGCTTCAGCGCGCGGCAGCGCTTCTTCATGGGATACGCGCAGGCGTGGCGCTCGAAGTTCCGCGAGGAGGCGCAGCGCATGCGCCTGACGATCGACCCGCACTCACCCGGCCGTTATCGGGTGCTCGGCCCGCTCGCGAACCTACCTGAGTTCTTCGAGGCATTTGCGTGTGATGGCGGCGCGATGTCCCGGCCAAAGGAGCTGCGTCCGACGATCTGGTAGTCGCCGCCAACCTGCATTCGTGGGTGTGCATTTACGTCATGAGGCGAGGACAACTGAGGACTAGGGTTGGCGGGCGATGCGCATTCTTCTGGTCGAAGATCACGCCCCGACGATCGAGCTGTTCTCGAAGATACTCGCGCGTGACGGGAATGTCGTCGTTTCGGAACACGATGGCATCGCCGGGCGCGACCGCGCCATCGCGGAGTCGTTCGACCTTGTCGTGTGCGATCTTGGCTTGCCCGGCCTCGACGGCGTGGATCTCGCTCGCGCCGTTCGCGCGGCCGGCATCCGGGTGCCGCTTGTCGCCGTAAGCGGACGCGCTACCGAGGACGAGCGGCTGATGGCGCTCACCGCAGGATTCGACAGCTTCCTGACAAAGCCGTTCAGCGTGACGACCCTGCTGCGAGAGGTCGCGTTGCACGATGCCGCTCGCGGAGCGCAGCACGTCCCCCTCGCCCCGATCCATGCGGCCGCGGCGCCGAGCGTTGCCGCGGCCGTTCCGGTCGTGCAGCAGGCCGGATCCGCCGCACCGCCGCGTCGAGGCGTCCTCGGCGGTCTCGTCGTGATCGCTATGGGCCTGCCGTTCGTTCTCCAGCCGCTGGGCGTGCCGAACGCAGCCTCGTACCTCTTCATCGCCATGGGTCTCGCGTTCCTCATCTCGTTCGTGCGAGGGCGCCAGTATGTCTATCTGATCCCGATGGTGACGCTGTCGTCGTTCGGGATCGCCCTGCTGCTGCCCACCTGGGTGACGATGCGGCCCGAGACCGTCGCGCCCGCCTTCGTCGCCATCGTCGCGCTCGGGTTTCTCTCGGCGTTCGTGCTCGTGCCCACGCGGCGCTGGCCGTTGATCCCTGCCGCCCTGCTCGGCCTCGTCGCCGCGACACGTCTGATCACGGGCTCGTCGCCGATACCCGCGCCACTCGAGCCCTTTCTCGTCCCGATCGTTCTCGTGGGCGTCGGCCTCTACCTTCTCATCGAGCGGCAATGACGCCTGTCTCGCGACTCGCGGCCGTCGTGCTCGTGTTAGGCATCGTTCTCACGGCCGGTTGGATCCGTGCGTCGTCTCCGGAGCCGACCGCCGCCGTGCCGGCCGACTGCGCATCGATCCTCGCTGCCCTGCGCTTCTGCCCCGCGGTCCCGGCGTTCGAGCCACCTGCGGCGAGCCCCAAGCTCATCACCGACCAGGTCAGGCCATGCGAGGATGCGGACACGTTCCGCCCGTCGTTCTGCGTCGCGCTTCCCGCGGCGAACCAGGGTGCGGATCATGCGACGCTCGTTACTCGCCGCCAGGACGCCTGCGCACAGCTGGCTCTCGGCGACGCTCCCGGCTTCTGTCTGGTCATCCCCTCGAGCGGCACTCAGGACGCCGCTCTGGAACGCGAGGCCGCACTCCTTCTCTTGCGCCAGCGACTCGGTCCCGACTTCCGCCGCGTGAGCGGCGGCACGCTCGACATGTGGGCGGAATCCGGCGTCTCCCTTGTTGTCGCTCAGCAGCTCGACACGTTCGTTCGTGAGGACGCCGCCGCGGTCGAGAGCTACTTCGGTCGCAAGTTCCGCGACGTGCCGGCGCTGTTCGTCTTCGCGTCCCAGGGATCGTTCGCGCTCGCGCTCGAGAAACAGTTCGGCTATTCCCGCGGCGTGGCCGAACAGCTGTCGAACCAGTTCGGCGGCCTGCTCGTCTCAGGTCTTGGGGCGATCGCGATCAATGGACAGAACGTGCTCGGGGGCGCCCGGCCCACCATCTTCCGGCACGAGCTCACACACGTGATGGCCCATCAGCTCGCGGGTACCGGCCTCGCGATGTGGTTCGATGAGGGCCTCGCGACGCTCGTCGCGGAGACCGATCCATCGGCGTTCGACCTCGACCGCACCACTGCGTTCTCGATCCTCGCCGACGGCGGCCTTCGCATGCTCGCGTTCGACGAAGATCATTCGTGGTTCGATAGGAACGCGGCGTTGGGTGGGAACGCGTACAGCGTGGTGGTAGAGGCGGTCCGCCTGATCGTCAGACGGCTCGATCGGCCCGGATTGGTCTCTCTCCTCGAAGCCGTCGGTCGCGGTCGGACGTTGACGTCGGCGTACGCGGTCGCGACCAGCGAGTCGCTCGCGCAATTCGTCCAGACGATCCCGAGCAGCGTGCTCGCGGGATGCCCGAGCGGCATCACGCTGTCGGCCACGCGGCCGGATGGCCTGATCCTCTGGCGCATTTATGGATTTGGTCCGGCCCGGACTGTCGCGATGACTGCTGACGGACCGAGCCACTACGCCTTCCCCGTGGTCACCGATCGCTATGGCGTCTACACGGGCACGCTCGGTGGCCCGATGCCCGCGGGAACGTACGCGCTGCGCGCGGCGATCCCGAACTCTGATGTGTCGATCTTGGTCGTGATCGGCCCGAACGTCTTAGCGAAGAGGTCCTGTGGGGCCTGAACCTCGGTCTTCGGTGCGTTTGGTGGCCATACCCCCTTGCTGCGGGGAGAGATAAGTACGGGGTTGTCAGGGGGTCAAGCCCCACCAGACTGAACTGATACCCCGCCGCGCGAGCCATGACAGGGGACGCCATGCGCATGCTCATTCACAAGGGACGGTCATTTCGCGTGCTGCCGCGCCACGTCGCGGCGGTGTTCGCGACCCTGGCCTGCGCGTCCGCGGCGTTTGACCTCTTCGGTTGGATCTTCGATCCCGTTCATGCGGCAGCGTCGACCGCGAGCCTGCGGCCGTTCGTCGCTGCGACGGCGTTCGCCTGCGCTGGCGGCATCGCTCTGCGCAGTCTCCGCCCGGAGAGAAAGCGGCTCGCGCTCGCCGTCGCGGGTGTGGGAACGGCCCTCGCCGCGATCGGCGTGGTGATGGCGATCGCGAACGGGGATATCACACCGCAGCTGGCCGACCTGGTGTCCGCCGGACGCCCCGAGCACATCGACGTCAACGTCAGCCTGCTGCTGCTGCTGGCCGGCATGAGCGTTCTCGTCGGCGCGGCTCGGTCCTTCGGGCGATGGACGGCGCACGTCGTGGCGTCAGCCGCCGGTCTGATCCTTGGGGTCGGGACGATGAACTCACTCGCCTACGTCGTGAACTCGCACCTGCTGCTCGAGTCGATCCTGCCGCTGGCTATCCGCTCCGGCTCCGCGATCGTGCTGCTGCTCATCGCCGCGGCGCTGTTCGCGCATGTCATCGCAGATGTGGCTCGCGGGCCGATCGTGGGCCGCGTCTCGGCGGCCGTGGCCGTCGCCGCGGTGCTCGTCGTGCTTGAAACATACCTGTCGGAGTCTTCGGGCCGCCTGGCTATCCAGGTCGCCGTGTCTGACAGGGTGGCCGCGGCCTCACTGCTGGATGCAGCCAGCGCGGCGCGCTCCGGCCTTCTGGTCGCGCTCTTCGGCGTCATGGTCGGCGCCGTCGTCGTCATCACCGCGACAGTCGCGCGCCCGATCAAAGCACTCGAAGGCGCGCTCGCGGCGTTCATGGCGCAACACCGCGAGGTCCGCGCGCCGGTGTTCGAGGATGACGAGATCGGCGAGCTCGCGATCGGCTTCAACAAGCTGGCGGCGGAGAATGCCGCGCTTCAAGATGGTCTCGAGCGCCGCGTCGTGCAGCGCACGGCCGAGCTGGCGGCGGTGAATGAGGAGCTCGAGAGCTTCGCCTATGCCGTCTCGCATGATCTGCGCGCTCCGCTGCGCACCGTCGACGGATTCACCCGATCGATCGTGGCCGACACGATGACCATCCTCAGCGATTCAAGCAAAGCCGATTTCGAACGAGTGCAGGCGGCGGCGACGCGCATGGGGCAGCTCATCGACGACCTCCTCGTGCTCTCGCGCCTGACCCGGCAGGATCTCCGTCGCGAGCGTGTCGATGTGACTTCGCTCGCGCATGAGCTTGTGTCGGAGCTTCGGGTCCTCGAGCCCGACCGAGTCGTCGACATCCGCATCCAGAGCGGGATATTCGCGAACGCCGACCAGCGCCTGATCCGCGTCCTTCTGACGAATCTCCTCGGGAACGCATGGAAATTCACGAGGAAGACGATGGAGGCCTCGATCGAGGTCGGCACCGAGATCCGCGATGGTGAGACGGCCTACCTCGTGCGCGACAACGGCGCCGGGTTCGACCAGACGAGGGTCGACAAGCTGTTCGTTCCCTTCCAGCGCCTGCACTCGATGCGCGACTTCGAGGGCAACGGCATCGGCCTGGCCACCGTCCATCGCGTCCTCCAGCGGCACGGCGGGCGGATCTGGGCGACGGGCGAGGTGGGTCACGGTGCGATGTTCACGTTCACCCTTCCAGCGGCGAGCCCGGCGTAAGAAATCAAGGAGGCGACATGAGCAAGAGACACATCCTGTTGGTCGAGGACAACCCCGAC
>JANMWW010000040.1:0-2001 GCA_031394155.1 Chloroflexota bacterium
CGCCGAGCGCGTCCGGGAACGGCACCGTGAAGGTCAGGGTGCGCTCGTCGGGCACGGGCACGCAGCGGACGCTCACCGGGTGACCGTCCCGATCGCAGGCCGCGACGACCGCGTACTCGTAGCGGCGGAGCTCGCGCGCGACCGCGCGCCATGCGGTCACAGCACGACCTCGCCGCATGCCCGGCCGAGATCGCCCTCGGGCCACCACCGGATCCGGCGGGGCCGGATGAAGATAAGGAGCCGCCAGCAATACCAATCCGCGAGGTGTCGCAGCGGACCGGGGATCGCGCCCGCCAACGCGATGCCGACCGGCTGCCGCTCGGCCATCAGCCGTGTCATCGATTCGAAGCGCTCGTCGTCCGGCTGTCCGAGCTCCGCGGAGACTTCGGCGTCCCCCTGGATGAGGACCACCGGTGGCGCGAGGAGGCCACTCCCGGTCGGGTTCGAGAAGAGCAGCGCGACGCGCCGGTCGCGCTGGACGTTGAACGCCTTCTGCGCGAGCGCGACCGACGAGGTGATGAAGAACCGTCGACGCTCGGGCTCGAAGAACGGCGCGGTCGGCCAGGTCACCGGCGTGCCGTCGCGGGCGAGCGTCGAGAACTCGCAGCTGCGGAACTCGCTCACGACGGCCCCGACCTCCGCGGGCACGCCAAAGACGGTCGCGACGTCCGCGCCAAACGAGATGGAGCTCATCGCGCGCGCTCGCGCAGCCACAGGCTCGCGTGAGCCGGCGACATCGTCTGAAAGACAGCATTGAGCAGGTGCTCGCGGACCGCTTCGAGATCGACCTCGTCGCGGAGCTCTTCGGCGAACGCGTCCAGCGTCCGCGCCGCGTCGTAGCGCGAGCGAGAGAAGCGCCGGTCGACGGCCTGCTGCACGCGGGAGCGGAGCGGCTGGAACAGCGCGACCGTGAGCAGCGTGGATGCGGCGACCGCGATCTCCGATCCGGTGGTGAACGGTCGTAGCAGGGTCTGCAGGACCACGATGCCGCCGAAGAACGCGGCGGCGATGCCACCCGTGGTGAGGCCGTACACGAGCGTCCGGTTGATGAGGACGTCGATGTCGTACAGGCGGTAGCGGAGCACGGCGATCGCGATCGCGACCGGCAGCCCGAGGGTCGCGAGATCGACGAGCGGGCCCCACGGCCCCGGGAGCCCGGTCGCGCCGAGGGCCACGCCGAGGACGATGAGGAAGAGCATGTAGACGAACAGCTCGAGCTGCTGCCGCTCGACGCCGGTCGACCGCCTCCAGCGCGTGATGGCCGCCGCCACCACTGCCAGCACGAGCGGGACGAGCAGCGCGATGGCAACTCCGAGCGACAGCTGCGCGAGATCGCCGAGGCCCCCCGGCGCCCCGCCGAACGGGTTCGGGATTGGAATGCCGTTGTGCATGGTCGTCGGCGCGAGCGCCGCCGAGATCACGAACAGCACGAGCCATCCCGGCACTGCCACGCCGAGCGGCCACCAGCGCCGCGACGGGAGCCGCCCATCCGGATAGAGGAGGACGAGCGCGCAGGTGAGCATCACGAGCATGAGCCAGCCGATATCGCCGACCGTCCCGAGCACCGTCGCGGCAAGCGGATCGGCGACGGCCTTCGAGCCGTCGCCCGCGACCGACGACAACGGCACATCAAGGCCGAGCGCAATGAGGATCCAGGCGATGCGGTTCCCGCGCCGGCGAGTCGCGATGAGCAGCCCGACCGGACCCAGGGCCGCGCCGAGCAGGCGATAGAGCACGCGATCGATGAGTGGGTTCCCCGGATCCGCGGAACCGTTCAGCGTGACCCAGAGGCTCACCGGCACGAGGATCAGGGTCGCAGCCACGGCGATCCAACTGGCGATGATCGCAAGGTCCGGACCACGTTTCATCGCGCGCGCTCCCGCAGCCACACGCTCGCGTGGGCCGGTGACATGGTCTCGCCGACGGCGCCGAGCAAGTGCGCGCGGACCGCATCGAGATCGACCTCGTCGCGGAGCTCTTCGGCGAACGCGTCGATCGCCC
>JANMWW010000083.1:0-1595 GCA_031394155.1 Chloroflexota bacterium
GCGTTCGATCAGCGTGCGCGCGATCGGGCTCCCCGGGTCGGCGTCGTACGCGTTCGCGATGAGCAGGGGCTCGCGGCCGGTCTCGGCCGCGGCCGCGCGCACCGCGCGCATCTTCTTCGAGAGTGGATAACCGGCGCCGCCGCGCCCGCGCACGTCGTTCTTCTCGATGAGCGCGATGAGGTCGTCGGGCGCCATCGCCCGCGCCTTGCCGACGCCGGCGTCTCCGCGCCCTTCGAGCAAGGTCGCGGCGGTGCTAGCGGGCAAACGTGGGCTCCATGACGTGGTGGACCTCGTCCTCGTGCAGCTCGTCGTGCGCCGGAGCCGGCGACACCGGCGGCCATGCGCCGGCGATGCCGAGATTGCCCGTGTACTTCCGTCCGCCGCGCGGCACCGCGGTGCCCTGACCTTCGGGCGCGCCGCGGAAGTTCGGCAGGATCGACGCCGCGGTGTACACGTCGGTCATCGTCTTGCCGAATTCAGCTGCGATGCGCTGCGCCGCGGTCCACGGCAGGTAGCCGTAGGCCTCGTTCGTCCGGTAGAGCACGCGGTGTAGACGGTCTAGCCCGTCGGGCTCGGCGCGCATGACCCGATCGACGATCGCGAGGTCGAGGCCGCGCTCATCTTCCGCCGGCACCGTGACGACGGCGGTGGACATCGGACGGCGTGCGCCGTACGGCGCGGTCTGCACCATGCGGATGCGGTAATAGGAGGCGCGCGGCGCGAGCAGCGGGCGGCGGCGGAACCCGTTCCGGAACGTGTAGGAGATCGAGATCGCGCGCGGCGGACAGGCCTTCTCGCACATGAGGCACGACTCGCACTTGAAGATGCTCGTCTCGGGCTCGAGGAGCAGCGCGATGAGGCCGCGCGAGCGCTCGGGCAGCTCGCGCTTCTCGTATGGGTACTTGCGCGTGACCAGACGCGGGCGAAGGAGGTGCTGCAGCGTCCGGAGAAGACCGGTGGCGATGCCGAACATCAGCGGGCCCGCCTCGCGTCGCCTAGTCGAAGCGTCATCTGTCCACCTCGCCCAGCACGATGTCGGTCGAGCCGAGGATCGCGACGACGTCGCCGACCAGGCGGCCGGTAAGAAGCCACGGAAGGATCTGCAGGTTGTGGAATGAGGCCCCGCGCATCTTCGCGCGGAACGGGTTCGGACTCACGCCGTCGCTGATCATGTAAATGCCGACCTCGCCCTTCGCGCCCTCGACCGTGTAGTACGCCTCGCCCTTCGGGCACTTCCACACATGACCGAGCCGCGCGCGCACCGCGCCACCCGGGAGGTTGGCGATGCATTCGCGCAGGATCGCGATCGCGAGCTTCATCTCGCCGACGCGCACCTGATAGCGCGCGAACGCGTCGCCATCGGGGTACGTGACCGGAGTCATGCTCTTGAGCTCGGGGTAGATCGAGTACGGTCGGTCCTTCCGCAGATCCCAGCTCACACCCGATCCGCGCAGCATCGGGCCGGTCAAGCCGTAGGCCTTCGCAACCTCCGCGGGGATCGTGCCGACGCCGACCGTGCGCTCGAGAAAGATCTCGTTGCCCTCGAGGATGCGACGGTAGTCGTCGTCGATGTGCTCGGCGTAGCGATCGAGGAA
>JANMWW010000096.1:0-15355 GCA_031394155.1 Chloroflexota bacterium
GCGCCGCCTCGCGAAGGACGCCGGCGTTCCGATCGCGGAAGGAACGATCGAGCCCCTGGGCGACGTCACCGAAGCGCGGGGAGTCGCGGCGCGGGTTGGTTACCCGGTGATGCTGAAGGCCGCGGGTGGCGGTGGCGGCAAGGGCATGCGCGTCGTCCGCGGAGCGGCGGAGCTCGACGCGGCGTGGCGCGTCGCGACCGGCGAGGCTCTGGCCGCCTTCGGCACGCCGGCGCTCTTCCTCGAGCGCCTGATCGAAGGTGCGCGGCACATCGAGATGCAGCTCGTCGCCGATCAGCACGGCGGCATCGTCTGGCTGGGAGAGCGTGACTGTTCGATCCAGCGACGCCATCAGAAGCTCATCGAAGAGTCGCCCGGTCCTTCGGTCGACGATGCACTCCGCGCGAAGCTCGGCGACGCAGCGGTGCGCATCGCACGAGCGGCCGGCTACGTGAACGCGGGCACCGCGGAGTTCCTGGTCAGTCCGTCCGGCGAGTTCTTCTTCCTCGAGGTCAACACGCGCCTGCAGGTCGAGCACCCGGTCACCGAGCTCGTGACCGGCCTCGATCTCGTCGCGCTCCAGTTCCGCGTCGCGGCGGGGGAGAAGCTGCCGTTCGCGCAGGACGCGCTCCGCTGCGTCGGAAGCGCGATCGAGCTCCGCGTCACCGCGGAAGATGCGCGGGCCGGCTTCGTGCCCTCGACCGGTCGCATCGCGCTCCTGCGCCTGCCTGCAGGCCCGGGCGTGCGCGTCGACCATGCGTTGTTCGACGGCATGATCGTGCCGACCGAATACGACCCGCTCCTCGCGAAGATCGTCGTGTGGGGAAAAGATCGGGTGGAGGCGCTCGCGCGCGCCAAACGTGCGGTGCGCGAGACGATCGTGGCGGGTCTTGCGACAAGCCTGCCGTTCCATGCCCACGCGCTGGCTGATCGCGATTTCGCGGCGGGCACGTACGACACCGGATTCGTGGCTGCGCACTGGCCACCCGCCGATGAGCCTGCGCTCGACGAGGATGCGTTCGTCGCCGGCGCGCTCGGCGCCGTCCTGGCGCGCCGCGCAAGCGCCACGCGGATCGCGCGCGATGGCGATGGCCTCAGTCCCTTCACGCGTGCCGCGCGCGAGGACGCGCTTCGATGAGATACGAGGTCGCGATCGCCGGGCGGACGCTGCGCGTCGACGTCGACGCCAGCGGGCGGTTCCTCGTCGATGGCGTTGCCGTCCCCGCGGAAGCGACCGAGACGGTGCGCGGGCGGCAATGGCTCGTCCGAGTCGGTGGGCGCTCGCACGAGGTCACCGTGCTCACGCACGAGCCGGCGCGTTTGCTGATCGACGGCACCGAGGTCGCGGCGTCGGCTGCCGACGAGCGCTCGATGGCCGCATCGCGCGGTACACGTCAACATGCATCGGGACGGCACGAGCTGCGTGCGCCCATGCCGGGATTGCTGCGCGCCGTGCATGTGAAGGAGGGCGACATCGTCGAGCGAGATGCGCCACTGATCACGCTCGAGGCGATGAAGATGGAGAACGAGCTCCGCGCACCCGCGCGTGCGCGCGTGGTGAAGCTCTCCGCAAGCGCCGGCGCGAAGGTCGAGGGCGGCGCGGTGCTCGTCGTCCTCGCCGAGGTCGAGTGAGAAAGCACCGCGGGCGCATCGCCCTCTCCGTCATCGCGCTTCTGCTGATCGGTTCTCTCGCGACCGCGTTCGGGCTGTTGGTGCTGCGACCCCTGCCGACGATCGACGGCGATGAGCGACTGCTCGGTCTCCACGAGCGGGCCGAGGTGCTGCGCGACAGCTACGGCGTGCCGCACATCTTCGCCGCCGACGAGCATGACCTCTTCTTCCTTCAGGGCTTCGTCACGGCGCAGGACCGCCTGTGGCAGATGGACATCTATCGCCGCGCGGCGTCGGGCCGGCTGGCGGAAGTGCTCGGCGAGCCCGGACTCGAGAGCGACCGCTTCATGCGCACCCTGGGCCTGGCCCGGGCTGCGGCGCTCGACCAGTCGGTGATCTCCGCGAGCACGCTCGCGGTCCTGCAGGCGTACTCCGACGGCGTGAACAAGTTCCTGGAACAGCACGGGGACGCGCTGCCGGTCGAGTTCGTGATCCTGGGCTACAGGCCCGAGCAGTGGTCGGTGCTCGACTCGCTCACGATCGGGAAGCTCCAGCTGTACGACGCCGCCGGCAATTACCGGCAGGAGCTGTTGCGCGCCGGCCTCGTGGAGCGCTTCGGGCTGGATGTCCTGCCCGCGTTGCTCCCGGATCCTGGTGTCTCCGTGGCGTATGACGCGAGTGCGTGGGACCAGGTCGCTGCCGATCTCGGCTCGAACGAGACAAGCGTGCCCGGAGCGGCGGCGCTGCGCGCGATCCTCGGCGGCGCCGGAGACGCGCTTGGCTCGAACTGCTGGGCGCTCGCCGGAAGCCGGACCAAGAGCGGCAAGCCGATCGTGGCCGGCGATCCGCATCTGCCCGTGCGGAATCCGGCGATCTGGTACGAGGTCGCGCTGTCGGCGGGTGACCTCTCGCTCGTCGGCTTCTCGATCCCGGGAGCGCCGGGTGTGGTGATCGGGCACAACGACAAGGTCGCGTGGAGCTTCACATACGGCTACGCCGACACGCAGGATCTCTTCGTCGAGCACCAGGACCCGACGGATCTGCGACGCTTCGAATACCAGAACCGGTTCGAGGCCGCGACGTTCCTCCGCGAGTCGATCGTCGTGAAGGGTCGCGTCGACCCGGTGATGCTCGATGTCGCGATCACGCATCACGGGCCCGTCCTCACCCCGGTGCTGAGCGGTCAGAAGGCGCAGCTCGCGCTGCGGTGGAGCGCGCTCGACGCGACGAAGACCCTTGATGCGGTGCTCGGGATGGACCGTGCACGGTCCGTCGATGAGTTTCGGCGCGCCGCTGTCGACTTCGTTGGTGCGACCTTGTCCGTGTGCGTCGCCGATACCGGTGGCCACGTCGCGTATCTGCTCGTCGGCCGGCTGCCCGACCGCCCCGGCGATGGGCGGCTCCCGGTGGCCGGATGGAATGGGCTCAACGAATGGCGCGGGCTCCTTCCAGCGGCCGCGAATCCGGTCGTCCTCGATCCGAGCGATGGCCTCGTGCTCAACGCGAATAATCGTCCGGTCGCCAGCACCGCACAGGCAGGGTGGAACGGCGAGTGGGATCCCGGCTTCCGCTACGCGTATCTCAAGTCGGTGCTGGATCAGCAGCGGTCCGCGGATGTCGCCGCGATGAGTCGCCTGCAGAACGACTACACCTCGCTGCCCGTCCGGCGGTACCGCGATGCCATCGTCGCCGGGCGTCCGACGACTGCCCTCGGCCAGCAGGTGCAGAAGATCGTTCGCGAATGGGACGGCTCTCTCTCGATCGAATCCACTGGCGCGGCGATCTACGAGGACTGGCTCGTGCAAATGTGCCGCATCGTGTTCGCGGACAAGCTCGGCGCGACCCTCTACGAGGACTACGCCACGGACGGGCCCACGACCTTCGCGCTGTACCAGCTCCTTGCCAGCACGACGAGCCCGTGGTTCACCGCGCTCGGCGATCCGTCGCTCGTCGGACGAGATGCGCTCTCAGGCGCGGCGCTCGACGCCGCGGCGAAGGATCTGGCGGCGCGCCTCGGAGGCGACATTGCAAAGTGGCGTTGGGGCGACCTGCACACGGTCGCGTTCGAGCACCCGCTCTCCGCCGCGAAGCCGCTCAACCTTCTGCTCACGATCGGTCCGGTCAAACGAGCGGGCGATGGCTACTCGCCGAACAACGGCGCGTACTCGCTGACCGAGCCGTTCGCCGTGCACAGCCATGCGTCGGAGCGCCAGATCGTGGACCTCGGCGAACTCGATGCGTCCGTCTCCATCTTGCCGACGGGTCAAAGCGGGCAGCCGTTCTCGCGCCACTGGGGCGATCAAACGCAGCTGTGGGCGTCGGGCGGCACAAAGCCGATGCCGCTGTCACGTGAGCGCCTCGGGCAGCTCGAGGGGCGCGAGGTCTATCGACCGCGCTAGCGCCTAACTCGGCGGGCGTCCCGCTCCGAGGCCGTACTCCGCCGGCGCGATCGCACCCTCGGCGTTCCCGCGGCACAGATTCGTCTCGAGCTGTCCGGCCGCTGACGAGGCGAACACGGTGTAGCGCTTGCCGCTCACGAACTCGTAGCCACAACTCGCCTGGTTCGATGTTGTCGTCAGGGTGACGCTGCGGGGAGCCTCGCCTCGATAGACGGCCTCGACCGCGAACGTCACAGATACGGGATCGCCCGTGCGGTAACACCCGGCGCCGACGGGGAAGCTGCGGAACGAGCCCGCGCTCGTCACCGTGCCCGTGAAGATCAGGCTCGCGTTCTCCACCATCTGCGCCTTTGTGAGCGACATGCAACTGCACGCTGACGCGGAGCTGGGATTCACGATGAAGATCAGTCCGACCAGGAGCACGAGCCAGCGCTGACGCATCGACCCACCGTATACCTACCATCGTCGTGTGAAGAAGAAGACTTCCGAGCGGAAGGAGTTCCGCACCACCTACGGAGCGCCGATCGACATCGCGTACACCGACGATGCGCGTACGCGCGAGGCCGCGGCGACGGCGGGTCTTCCCGGCGAGCCGCCGTTCGCGCGGGGCATCCAGCCGACGATGTACCGCGGTCGGCTGTGGACGATGCGCCAGTACGCGGGCTTCGGCACGGCTGAGGACACCAACGCGCGATTCCGATCGCTGCTCGCGGACGGGCAGACCGGTCTCTCGGTGGCCTTCGACCTTCCGACGCAGATGGGCTACGACCCCGACGACCCCCGCGTGGCCGGCGAGGTGGGGAAGGTCGGCGTCTCTGTCGCGACGGTCGAGGACATGGAACGGCTCTTCGACGCGATCCCGCTCGAGAACGTCACCACTTCGATGACCATCAACGCGACCGCGCCGATCCTGCTCGCGCTCTACATTGCGCTCGGGGAGAAGCGCGGCGTGGCCGCGGCTCGTCTCGGCGGCACGACGCAGAACGACATCCTGAAGGAGTACATCGCGCGCGGGACGTACATCTACCCGCCGCGCGCCTCGATGCGTCTCGCCACAGACCTCATCGCGTACGCCGAAGAGCATCTCCCGCGCTGGAATCCGATCTCGATCAGCGGCTATCACATCCGCGAGGCGGGCTCGAACGCCGTGCAGGAGCTCGCCTTCACGTTCGCGGACGCGATCGCCTACGTCGACGCGGTGAAGGCACGCGGTCTCGCCGTCGAGCGCTTCGCTCCGCAGCTGTCCTTTTTCTTCGCCGCTCACAGCACGTTCATCGAAGAGGTCGCGAAGTTCCGCGCGGCGCGGGTCGTGTGGGCGGCGATCATGCGCGACCGCTACGCGGTGACCGACCCGGCGGCGCAGGCGCTTCGCTTCCACACGCAGACCATGGGTTCGACGCTCACCGCGCAGCAGCCGCTCAACAACATCATTCGCACGGCGATCGAGGCGCTGGCCGCCGTCATGGGGGGCACGCAGTCGCTGCACACGAACGCGTATGACGAGGCGCTGGCCCTTCCCAGCGAGGAGTCTGCACGCGTCGCGCTTCGCACGCAGCAGATCATCGCCGAGGAGTCCGGCGTCGCCGACACGATCGACCCGCTCGGGGGTGCCTACGCCGTCGAGGCGCTCACCGCAGACATCGAGCGACGGGTGCACGAAGAGCTTGCGAAGATCGCAGCGATGGGCGGCGCGCTCGCGGCGCTCGAAGCCTCGTATCAGACGCGGGAGATCGAGGAATCGGCCTACCGGCAGCAGCGCGCTGTCGAGAGCAAGGAGCAGATCGTCGTCGGTGTGAACGCTTACCAGACCGAGGGTGACGAGTCGCCGCCGGAGCTCTTGCGCGTGGACGAGGAGCTCGCGCGCCGCAGAGCCGAAACAGTCAAGGCGTTCCGCGCGCGGCGCGACGCCGCGGCCGCGGGCCGCGCCCGCGCGGACCTGGTGACCGCGGCGCGCGGCAGCGCGAATCTGATCCCCTTGATGCTCGTCGCGGTCCGCGCCGGCGTGACGCTGGGGGAGATCAGCGAAGACCTACGGGACGTCTTCGGCACGTACGAGCCGCGCGCGCGGTGACCGGTCTCGCTGGCGCAGGTCCGCTCCATCATGTAGGCGTCGTCGTGCCGAAGATCGCCGACGCGCTGCCCTTCTACCGTGACGTTCTTGGGTATGCGATCGGTCCGGTGCGCGACGTGTTCGAGCAGCACGTGAGAGTGCTCTTCATCACGCGGGGCGACTCACGAATAGAGCTGCTCGAGCCGACTGACTCCGTGTCGGGGGTCGGTCGATTTGTGGCGGAGCGCGGCCGCGCGACGATGCATCACCTCTGCTTCGAGGTCGCCGACCTCAAAGGCACGCTCGACCGCCTGGCGCGCGAGGGGGTCGAGCTGCTCGACCGAGCACCCCGCGTTGGTGTCGAAGGGCCTGTCGCCTTCATCCACCCACGCGCGTCGGGCGGGGTGCTCATCGAGCTTATCCAGCTTTCTCGCTAGCATTGACATCGATGACGCGTCCGCGCATCGCTCTCACCGTTTCCGCGAGCCCGACCACAGCCAACCTCGCTTCGCGCGAGCGCTACGTGCGCGCGCTTCGGGATGCCGGAGCAGAGGTGCTGGTCGTCGAGCCAGGCGACGCGCTCCCTGCGGACGCGGATGGCATTTGCTTCACCGGTGGCGGCGACATCGCGCCCGAACGGTACGGTGAGGTCGACCGTGAGAACGTCTGCGAGAACGTGGTCCCCGAGCGGGACGAGCTCGAGCTCGGCGCGGCGCGGCGCGCGCTCGACGCCGATCTGCCGATCCTTGGGATCTGCCGCGGATTCCAGGTCCTCAACGTCGCGCTCGGGGGGAAGCTCGCCATGGACATCAAGGGACATCAGGCGAAAGGCGATGAGCTGGTCGAGCATCGCTTGTCGGCCGCGCGCGGCTCGAAGCTCGCGCAGGCCACGAGCGACGAGACCGTGCGCGTGAATTCGCGCCACCATCAGGCTGTGAGGCCTGAACAGTTGGCGCCATTTCTCCGTGCGACCGTCCTCCACGACGGATTGGTGGAAGCGTTCGAGTCGACGAAGCATCGGTGGGTCATCGGCGTCCAGTGGCATCCCGAGCGCACGAACGAGGTCGATGCCGCCGCGGCGCGCATCTTCGACGCGTTCGTGGCGGAGGCCAGCCGCACGCCGAGCGTCACGACGACACCGTGACCGTCGCGACCGCGACCGGGCTCGCAGCCACGGTCGATGTCGCGCACGAGTCAGGCAGCACCCGCATCGGTCCACGGGCAGACGCGGCCGACCTTCGCGTCACGATGGGTGAGCCGCTCCGGCTCGCGATGCTCGTCGGGCGCGAACCCGCGAACGTCTCCGCCGCGCAGGCCGTGGCCCTCGGTGCGAACGCCGACCTCGTACTCACTTTGACCACGGCCGGTCCCGGGAACCTGATCGACCGCGCGACCGCGCTCCGCGAGGCTCGTCCGAACGTCGTCCTTGTCGTCGCCGACAAGGACGACGCCGACGGGATGATCGAGCTCATCGAGGCGCTGCGGCTGTGCTGCGCCGGAGGCCACGAGACACCGCTCGTCCTCGTGTCAGCGCATGAGAAGGCGCGCGCGCGGATCAGCCTTGCCGCCGGCGGGCTGCCCACCGAGGCGATCCCCGTGCCCGTCTCACGATCGGCGCGTGATGCCATCGTTACGCGCCTGCGCGCGCTGCGGCGTGGCGCCGGCGACATCGTGCTGCGCGACGAGGCGATCGAGGCCGCCGCGCGGTCGCTCACGCTCGCGACCGGCCGCGCCGCGCTGGTGCTCGATGTCAGTGGCGCGAGCACGTCTCTGGCGCTCGCGCAGCCCGACGGATCGCTGACGGCCGCGCATTCACGTCTCGGCGTCGGTTCCGGCGCGGATCGTGTCGTGGCGCGATCGGGCCTCGACCGCGTCCGACGCTGGATGCCGCGGCCCATCGACGCGCCCGCGCTGCTCGAGCGGGTGTTCAACCGCGCTCGGTGGCCCGACGCGGTGGCGCCGAGCGTGCTCACGCTCGCGCTCGAGATGTCACTCGCTCGCGAAGCGCTCGCCCATCTTCTCCGCGACGCGGACCGAGCCGGCTTCGACATGGCCGCCCTTGCGAGCGCGCGATGGATCGTGGCGACCGGACGGCTCGCGGATCTTCCGCGCGCGGCACAGACCGCGCTCGTCGTGATCGACGCGCTCCTGCCGGAGGGGACGAAGCGCATCTCGCGCGAGCGACGGGACGCGCTTGTCGTCGCGGGCGCGATCGCGACGCGCTCGGCGACCGATGTGGCAGGCATGACCGAAGATCTCGCACTCGTGACGACGCTCTCGCCCAAGCGCGCCACGAGCCTGACGGTCACCGACGACACCGGACCGATCGAAGAGAAGATCGTGCGCGGGGCATTCTTCCTCATGCCGACGACGGGTGCCGTACAGGTCGCGATCTCGGGCTCGACCACTCGTGAGACCGCCGGTCCGCTCGCGCTTGGTGTGATCGTCGATGCACGCGGTCGTCCGCTCGAGCTGCCCCAGCGCGACGCTGAACGCCTGCCGACGATCGCGCGCTGGTACTCGGCGGTCGCGTGCCTGCCCATCGACGAGGGCACGCTGTGAGCTGGCGCTACGACACGTGGACCGCGGTCCATCGCCTTCCGCTTGGGCTCTCGCGATTTCCCGAGGTCGGCCAGGCCGTGCGCGCGGGCGACATCATCGCGGCCGGCTCGACCTACGGAGCTCCCGTGCGCATCTCGACAGCGCGCCGTCTGGGGGTCGCACCTGCGGATCTGGCGCAGGTGTTGCGAGTGTCCGTGGGCGCTGAGGTCGAACGCGGCGCGCTTCTCGCACGAACGGGCCGCCGTTTCGCACGCGCGGTCAGCGCACCGATCGACGGACGGATCGTCCATATGCGCACCGATGGCGACATCGAGCTGGCGCCGGTCGTCGGTCGGTGGACCGTGCGCTCGACGCTCGATGGAACGGTCACCGCGAGCGACGATCTGGCGGTCACCGTGGAGGGCGCAGCGTGGGGGCTGCAGGGCGTCGCGGGCTACGGTCCCGACGCCGTCGGCGACCTCGTGCTCGTGGCCGAAGGGCCGTCGGCTGAGCTCCAGCCCTCGCGCATCGACGTGCGGCAGCGCGGAAGCATCCTCATCGGTGGGGCGCGCGGCGGCGCCGAGGCTATCGCACGCGCGCACGCCTGCGGCGTGAGCGGAGTGATCGCGGGCGCGGTGCCGGCGGGCGGACTGCGCGTCGTCTTCGGCGACGATGTGAGCGCGCACGGTTCGCCGTCGCGCGAGGACGCGCCGACCGTCCTGTGCCTCCTCGGCTTCGGTCACGCGCCGCTCCCCTCGCAGCTGTACGACCCGCTCGCGACATTCGCGGGCTCACGCGCAGCGATCCACACCGCGTCGGCTCGTCTCTTTGTGTTCGCTCCAGCGGACGCGCTGCACGCCGCTCCGCTGCCGGCCTCGCTCGCGCTCGTGGCCGACTGGGGAGCGCTCCGTCCGCTCGATGGCGTCGTGTCGCAGGCGGGCGACCTCACGTTTCCGAGCGAGCTCATCGCCGCCGCCATCATGACCGCGGACGGTCCGATCCCTGCCGCGAACGTCAAGGCACTTGGCTAAGAAGAAACGCATCGATCGGGACGCCGAGAAACGGCGGCTCGCGTTCTACGCGGGTCAGCAGCGTCTCGCGCGCCGCCGAACGATCATCGGGATCCTCGGTTTCGTCCCTCTCGGCGCGTCCCTGGGCTGCGGCATCGGTCCGCCGTTCGATCTGCTCTGTGCGATCCCACGCGAGCTCTGGCTGCTGGTCTGGGCCGCGCTCTTCGGCTCGTTCCTCGGCCTTACCATCCGGCTCATCCGTGAGCGCCGCAAATTCGAGCGCGGAGCGCCAGGTGGACGCACCGCGTAGCGCCGAGACCATCGACCTCGTCAGCCATTCATCGCTGCATACCGAACGGATCGGCGAGCGCATCGCGCGTCTCGCTCGACCCGGCGACGTGCTCGCGCTGTGGGGCGAGCTCGGCGCGGGCAAGACACAGCTGACCAAGGGCGTCGCGAGTGGACTTGGACTCGACGCCGCGGACATCTCGAGCCCCACGTTCGTGATCCTTCACGAGCATTACGGTGGACGCATGCCGCTCTTCCATCTCGATCTGTACCGACTCGAGGGGCAGGATCTTGCGACGACGGGGTGGGAGGAGACGCTCGACAGTGGCGGGATCACCGTGATCGAGTGGCCCGACCGCGCGAGCGCCGATCTTCCTGCGGATCGCATCGATATCCAACTCGAGCACATTGCCGATACCAAGAGACGCGTCGTGATCTCGGCGACCGGCCCGCGGTCGCTTGAGCTGCTGCGGGGGTTCCATGACTCTCTTGGCGCTTGATACGTCGACCGCCTGGGCGTCGGTCGCGCTCTACGACGGAAAGAACGTCCTTGGTGAGGAGACCTGGCACGCGCAGCGCCGCCACGGCGACGAGCTCTTTCCGACGATCGAGCGGCTCCTCGCGAACGCCCGCTCGAGCCTGATCGAGGTCGACCGCGTCGCGGTCGCCACCGGTCCCGGGTCGTTCACCGGATTGCGCGTGGCGATCGCGGCGGCGCAGGGCATCGCGCGCGGCGCCGGCGCGGCCATCGTCGGCGTCTCGACGCTCGACGTGCTCGCGTACCCGCACGCGCCGTCGAAGCAGCGGACCTGTGCGATCCTGCCGGCGGGCCGCACCGAGTACTACGCCGCGTTCTATCAGGAGCGAAATCGCAAGTGGCTCCGCCGCTCCCCGTACATCGCGGCGACCCTTGCCGATCTCTGTCGACAGATCGGGACGCACACGCTGTTCGTCGGCGAGATCGGGGACGAGGCCGAGGAGCTGCTGCGTGATCTGCTCGGGCCCAAGGCGCTTTTCGCCTCGCCGGCCTCGCGGATGCGGCGCGCCGGATTCCTCGCGGAGCTTGGATGGCGCGCGCTGGAAACGGCACCGCAAGCCAAGCTCGGCGAGATCGAGCCGATCTACGTGAAGCAGCCGTCGATCCACACATCCTTCGATCAACCGTTCGCTCCTGTCCCCGAGGGCGATGTCGCACTCGGGCTCCCACGACGAGCGTGAGAAGCGAGCGCGGCCGACCGTCTAGCGTCGGGTGCGTCTCTCGCTCGGCAATTGGGTCACGCCAACGACGTCCCTGCGATGGACGTACCTCGTATCTCGTTGGCGGACCCAGGCCTCGCTCGACCCGCACCACTCCGCTCCCGGTCGGCGGCGCTCGCGCGACAGGCCATCGGCGTGGGAGAGTGTGACCGTGGTTGCCCTCTTTCCGATCCTCATCGAGGACATGACGATGGACGACATCGACGCGGTACAGCTCGTCGAACGAGCCAGCTTTCCTGTGCCGTGGCCCGCGAATGCGTTCCGGCACGAGCTCACGCAGAACAAGAACGCGCACTACATCATTGCCAAAGAGGGAGAGCGCGTGGTCGGCTATGCCGGACTCTGGCTCTCGCTCGACGAGGCGCACATCACGACATTCGCGGTGCTGCCGGACTTCCGCCGTCGCAGGATCGGCGAGCGGATGCTCGTGTCGCTCTTCGCCCGCGCAGAAAAGCTTGGCGCGGAGTGGCTCACGCTGGAAGTGCGCGCGTCGAATCTTGCCGCGCAGCGCCTTTATGAGAAGTACGGCTTCCGGCCGGCCGGCATCCGGCGCCGGTACTACTCCGACAATAATGAGGACGCGATCATCATGTGGACCGAGCGGCTCAAGGATCGCTCGGTCCGCGATCGTGTCGCCAGGCTGAAAGCGACGCTCGAGACGCCTTCCGCGCAGCGCGAGTTGGAGCGGGATACGTGAGGATCCTTGCGGTGGAGACAAGCTGCGACGAGACGGCGGTCGCGGTCGTCGACGACGGCCGACACATCATCTCGAACATCGTCGCGTCGCAGCTCGCGCATCAAGAGACGGGCGGCATCGTGCCGGAGGTCGCGGCGCGCGAGCATCTGCGCGCGATCGATGGCATTACGCAGACCGCGCTGGGTGAGGCGGGCATCGAGCTGCGTGAGGTCGATGCGGTCGCGGCCACGGTGGGTCCGGGCCTGGTGGGCTGCCTTCTCGTCGGTGCGAACTACGCGCGGGGCCTCGCGCTCGCGGCGGGCCTGCCGTTCGTCGGCGTGAATCATCTCGAGGGCCACGTCTATGCGAACTGGCTGTATGAGAAAGGCGATCCGCCGAAGGAGCCGTCGATCCCCGCGATCGTCCTCGTGGTCAGCGGCGCGCATAGCGATCTCGTGCTCATGGAAGGTCATCGCAAATTCCGACCGCTCGGACGGACGATCGATGACGCGGCTGGTGAGGCTTTCGACAAGGTCGCACGCCTGCTCCACCTCGGATTCCCCGGCGGCCCGTTCATCGAGAAGGCCGCGAAGCTCGGCGACCCGAACGCGTTCCCGCTCCCGCGCGCGTCGGGCGGCGACCGTTATGACTTCTCGTTCTCGGGTCTCAAGACCGCCGTCATGCGCCTCGTGCGCTCGCTCGAAGCCAAGGGCGAGGTGCCGGTGAATGACGTTGCAGCGTCATTTCAAAAAGCGATCACCGAGATGCTTGCGGAGAAGGTCGCGCGCGCGGCCGCGGAGCACGCCGTCGACAACGTCCTGCTCGGCGGGGGCGTCGCGGCCAACCTCGCTTTGCGCGAGGAGATCAGCAAGCGGATCGGCCGTCCGCTCATCGTCCCGCCGCCGCGTCTCTGCACCGACAACGGCGCGATGATCGGAGCAGCGGCATTCTTTGCGCTGCGCCATCGCGGTACGGAGATCCCGACGACCGTACGCAGCGATCTGAGGCTCGCATGACGCGCCTGGCGGAGGCCATCGAAGCGGCGCGCGTCGCCGCCACCGCGCTCCCTCGCCCGGGACACCCGCGCGATCTGGTCCTCGAGATCCTCAGGGCCGCCGCCGAGGATGAGCAAGTGAGAGCGAACCTCAAGGATGTACCCAAGGGCCGTGCCCTTCTGCGATTCACCGACAGCGAGGAAGCGATCGAGTTCGAAGCCGGCGACGGAGGGCTCAAGGCTGAGGCCGCCGACCCGAAGGGGAAGGGGCCGAAGGTCGACGCGACCGGTGCGACCTGGCTGGGGCTCGTGTCGGGCACGCTTCGTCCGTGGCTCGCGTTCACGCGCGGCATGGTCGTCGCGCGCGCCGGACTCACCGAGCTGCGCTGGCTGCAGCAGGTCGCCGAGCGTCTGCAGCAGGCCTACAAAGAGGAGCGCGCGCCACACTCGTAGGTCTGGTTAGTCTCCGCGCGTATGAGCGACATCGGCCTCGTCGTCCTGCTCCTCGGCATCGTCATCGCCCTGACCGGCGTCTCGCGCCGCCTGGCGCTCTCGACCCCGATCGTGATGGTGCTCGGTGGGCTCGTGCTCTCTTTCGTCCCGCAGGTGCCGAGCGTCGAACTGTCACCCGACATCGTGTTCCTCGGACTCCTGCCGCCGCTGCTGTTCGCGGGCGGGTACTTCACCTCGCTTCGCGAATTCAAGGCGAACCTGCGCGCGATCATCCTGCTGGCGTTCGGACTGGTGCTCTTCACCTCCGGGACCGTCGCGTTCGTCTCACACGCCCTCGTGCCGGTGCTTGGCTGGGCGGGCGCGTTCGCCCTCGGCGGGATCGTGGCGCCGCCGGACGCGGTCGCTGCGACCGCGATCTTTCAGCGCCTCGGCGTGCCGCGGCGGATAGTCGCGATCCTCGAGGGCGAGAGCCTGGTGAACGACGCGACGGCTCTGGTGATCTATCGCTTCGCCGTTGTCGCGGCCGCGGTCGGCTCGTTCTCGCTCGCGGACGCGACCAGCTTTTTCGTCTTCGCGCTGCTCGGCGGCGCCGTCATCGGCCTCGCGCTCGGCTTCGTCCTCGACCGGCTCGCGGAGCGGATCTCAGAGACGGCGCTCATCGTCGCCATCACGCTGATCGCTCCGTACGTCGCGTATCTCCCGGCCGAGGCGCTCGGCGCCTCGGGCGTGATCGCGGCGGTCGTGGCGGGCGCGTTCACACGGCACGCGATCCGTCACGCGTCGTCGGACGCACGCGTCGTCGGGGAGGCCGTGTGGCAGATCTGGCTGTTCCTGCTGAACGGTATGGTCTTCTTCCTCCTCGGCCTTCAGCTGCGCACGGTCATCCGTCAGGTCGATCTCACGCCGGACACGATCATCGCGACGGTCGCGATCGTGCTTGCTGTCGTCCTGTCCCGCTTCATCTGGGCATTCCCGGGTACGTATCTCCCGCGTCTCCTGCCGAGGGTCCGGGATGAGCCGCGGCCGCCGGTCCGCGGCGTCGTCGTCGTCGCCTGGTCGGGCCTGCGCGGCGTCGTGTCGCTTGCGGCCGCGCTCGCACTCCCGATCGGATTCCCAGGACGCGATCTCATCCTGTTCATCACCTTCACGGTCATCCTCGTGACCCTCGTCGGCCAGGGCCTCACGCTCCCTTTCGTTATTCGTGCGCTGGGACTCTCGCCCGACCAGGACCTCGCGCACGCCGAGGCGCACGCGCGGGCGCTCACGGCCGAGGCCGCGCTCGATCGCATCGAGGAGCTCGCGGAGCAGCGACCCGGTCACAAGGAGCTGATCGACGCGCTGCGCACGCAGTACGAGTACCGCACCAAACATGCGGAGGCGCATCACGACGCTGAGCCGGATGTCGCGCAGAAGGAGGAGCTCGAGCACGCGCAGATCCGGCGCGAGCTCATCGAGGCCGAGCGCCGCGCCGCTTCGGAGCTGCACGAACGCGGCGTGATCGACGACGAGATCCTGCGCCGCATCGAACGGGATCTCGACCTCGAAGAGCTACGGATGGAGGCTTGAACCGGTCCGGTCTAGAGTGACCTGCGATGGCTGAAGCAGGGCCCACCCCACGAAAAGACGACACCGTCCATCCCGATGAGCTCAAGAAGGTCCACCGCGCAGAGACGAAGACCAAGACGCAGCCCGAGGCGAAGCAGCAGGGCCCGACGCTCGATCAGGTCAAGGCCGAGATCCACGTGAAGACGTACATCCGCTCGGCCAACGCTCAGACCGGAGCGATCGGCTACACCGAGCACGGCGAGCGGCACGCCAACACCTCGGCCGACGGCGCGCGCTTCATCCTCAAGTCGCTCGGCCACGAGCCGCGCCGCTGCGAGGTCGGTGCGGTCGCGGCGTACCTCCACGACATCGGCAACGTCGTCACGCGTGAGAAGCACGGGCAGACCGGCGCCCTGATCGCGAAGGACATCCTCGAGGCGCTCAGCTTCGACGTCGAGGAGATCGCAACGATCATGGGCGCGATCGCG
Source organism: Chloroflexota bacterium (assembly GCA_031394155.1). Taxonomy (GTDB): domain Bacteria; phylum Chloroflexota; class Limnocylindria; order P2-11E; family P2-11E; genus CF-39. Next base: position 15,310 of record JANMWW010000096.1, read on the forward strand.
AACCACGAGGAGTCCGAGGGTGGCCTTCCAGTGAGCGCGGTCTCGG
>JANMWW010000014.1:0-2268 GCA_031394155.1 Chloroflexota bacterium
TCCTGTCTTCCGCTCACGGTCGCAATACGGTGGCGGTCGATGCAGAGGACCTTGCCACCATTGACCGCCCGCCTAGACTGCGGGCACAGTCGGGCGGCTTCCCGGTTGACGAAGGAAGGAAAGGGGGTCAGGAATGCTTCAGTTCTTCCGTGACGACGACGGCCAGGGCCTGGTCGAGTACGCACTCATCATCGCTGTCATCGCCATCGCCGTCATCGTCGCCATGATCTTCCTCCGCGGCCAGCTCCAGAACATCTTCTCGAACATCGGCAACAACCTCACGTAACCGACGCGACCACGACGTCGTAGTCCACGAAGGCCCCGGCTTCGGCCGGGGCCTTCGTCTATCCCGGACGGTCTGGGTGGGGCGCGGAGGGCCTCCGGCGGGTACAATTGACCACGGATCGGGCGAAAGCCCGGTATCACGCACGCTTTCCCGATCGGCGCGCTCCCTCGCTCACCGCCGCCAGGCGATCTGAGCGAAACGCCCGGCACGACGGAAGCGGAGGTACGAAAAGGGAGGCCCACGTGGCCGTTGTCACCATGAAGCAACTCTTGGAGTCCGGCGTTCATTTTGGACACCAGGCGCGCCGTTGGAACCCGAAGATGAAGCGCTTCATCTTCATGGAGCGGAACGGCATCCACATCATCGACCTGCAGCAGACCCTCACCCGCGTCGAGGACGCGTACAACTTCATGCGCGATCTTTCGTCCGGCGGGGGACAAGTTCTGTTCGTCGGCACGAAGAAGCAGGCCCAGGAGTCGATCTCCGAGGAATCCAAGCGCGCGGGGATGCACTTCGTCAACCAGCGGTGGCTCGGCGGATTCCTGACGAACTTCGTCACGATCCAGAAGCGCATCCAGCGCCTGAACGATCTGCACGAGCGCAAGGAGCGCGGCGACTTCGCCACCATGCCCAAGAAGGACGCGCAGCGTCTGGAGGATGAGCTCCAGCACCTGGACCGCTACTTCTCGGGCGTTCGCGAGATGAAGCGCGTGCCTGCGGCGCTGTTCGTCGTCGACCCGCACCGCGAGCACATCGCCGTCGAAGAGGCGCGCCGTCTCGAGATCCCGATCATCGCGATGGTCGACACCAACTGCGATCCGGATCTCATTGACGTCATCATCCCGGCCAACGACGACGCGATCCGCGCCGTGAAGCTCATCTGCCAGAAGATGGCCGACGCGGTCATCGAGGGCCGCTCGATGTTCGACGCCAGTCGCAAGGAAGCGACACCCGAGGACATGGGCTACGCGCCGTCGACGACGGCATCGGAGATCGAAGGTGGCGTGGGCCTGCCGCGCGCGAAGCGGACCCCGCGGGTGTACGAGCCCGAAGAAGAGGAAGAGCTCCAGATCGGCGCAGTCGCCGAAGCGGACAAGACCACGGAGGAGACCATCTAGTCATGAGCACAGGAATGAAGATCGATCCAAGAGAAGTTCAGCGTCTGCGCGCGGAGACGAGCGCGGGCGTCATGGACTGCAAGCGCGCGCTCGAGGATGCCCAGGGCGATTTCGAGAAGGCCAAGGGCCTGCTCAAGGAGCGCGGCCTCGCATCGCTCAAGAAGAAGACCGGCCGTGAGGCCAAGGAAGGCGCCGTCGCGTCGTACATCCACGCGGGCGGACGTGTCGGCGCGATCGTCGAGATCGCGAGCGAGACCGACTTCGTCTCACGTAGCCCCGAGTTCCAGAAGCTCGCTCAGGAAGTCGCGATGCACGTTGCGGCGATGGACCCGAAGGACATCGACGAGCTGCTGGGGCAGGCGCACATCCGCGATGCGTCGAAGACGGTGAACGATCTCGTCACGGCGCTCGCGGCATCGGTGGGCGAGAACGTGTCCGTCCGCCGATTCCAGCGCTTCGCACTCGGTGAGGCCTAGACTCGAACCGATGACACCGGGCGGCGCGAAATACCAGCGCGTGCTGCTCAAGCTGTCGGGCGAGGCGCTCCTCGGCGATCGTCCGTTCGGCATCTCGCCCGAATACACGCGGTACCTCGCCAACGAGATCAAGAAGGTGCACGACCTCGGGGTCCAGGTCGCGATCGTGATCGGCGGCGGCAACTTCATGCGCGGCGCGGCAGTGGCCGAGCACGGCATCGAGCGCGCGACGGCCGACTACATGGGCATGCTCGCGATGGTCATGAATGCCCTGGCGCTGCAATCGCAGCTCGAATCGGTGAGCGTCCCGACCCGCGTGCAGTCTGCGATCACCATCGCCGAGGTGGCTGAGCCCTACATCCGGCGCCGCGAGATCCACCATCTCGAG
>JANMWW010000120.1:0-1967 GCA_031394155.1 Chloroflexota bacterium
CCTCATCGCACTCGCTCCCGCAGCCACACGCTCGCATGGGTCGGACTGAGTGTCGCGCCGACGGCATCGAGCAGCTCGCCCCGGACGGAGTCAAGGTCGACTTCATCGCGCAGTCGCACGCTGAACGCGTCGAGCGTGCGCGCGGCGTCGTAGCGCGAGCGATCGAAGCGCCGATCGACCGCGTCCTGGATCCGCGTGCGAAGGGGCTGGAACAGCGCGAAGCAGACCAGCGTCGAGACCGCGACGGCGACCTCGGAGCTGCTGATGAGCGGCCGCAACAGCGCCGGGAGGACGATGACCCCGCCGAAGAATGTCAGTCCGATCGCGCCGGTCGTGACCGCGTACACGACCGTCCTGTTGATCAGGCGGTCGATGTCATACAGGCGGTAGCGGAGGATGGCGATGGCGACCGAGATCGGAATGAGGTCCAGGGCAATGATCGCCACCGCGGGTCCAAGTCCGGCGAGTGCCGAGAAAATTGGCAGGACGCCCGCGACAACGAAGAACAACATCGCGGTCGAAGAGGCGTATGCGAACCACTTGAGCTGTTGTCGCTCAGCTCCCGCGGCGGTGCGAAAGCGCGACAGGACCGCGGCCACCGGAACGAGGTACACCACGAATGTCAGAGGAAGTGAAGACACATACCGGAGGAGGTTCCCGAGCGTTCCGTCGACCGCCAGCGGGTTCGGTACCGTGATCGGCGCAGCGCCCGGACCGCCAGCAAACGTCTGCGTGACCAATAGGTCTGGCTCTCCGAGCCACGCTTCCAAGAGCAGGAGCGTGTTCACCAGGACCATCAATGCCGCAGGCAGATACCAGCGTCGAGATGGAAGTCGGCCGGTCGGGAACAGACTGATGGCGAGGAAGAGGCATCCGAGTCCAGGCATCCAGGCATATCCGATGAGCAACGCGACCTCACCGAGAGGCAGCGTGCCCGGCGAGCGAACGAACACCGCCCATGCATAGCCCACCGAGGCGGTGGCAAGCTGGAGCAGCGCGCCCGCCGCGAGTAGGAGCCAACCGATGGGTTGGCGTGGAAGCCTCAGGACGAGCATCAGGCCGACGCCGACGTACGCGAGCAGGCTCAACAGGAGCGGGGCAGCCGCGCCGTAAAAGTCGAGCAGCGCGAAGTCCAGGGCTACCGAACCGACAGCGACGACTGCGGGGATGAACGCCAAGAGGCGCCATGACCGCGTCAGCTTCATGGTCATCGCCGGTGATCCCGCAGCCAGACGCTCGCATGCGTCGGCTGCACCGTCTGACGCACGGCGTCGAGGAGATCCGCGCGCACCGCATCGAGCGCGACCTCATCGCGTAGTCGCACGCCGAACGCGTCGAGTGTGCGGGCGGCGTCGTAGCGCGCGCGGTAGAACCGGCGGTCGACGGCGTGCTGAACACGGGCACGGATCGGCTGGAACAGCGCGAAGCCGACGAGCGTCGAGACCGCCACGGCGACCTCGGAGCTGCTGATGAGCGGTCGCAGCAGCGCCGGGACGACGACGACGCCGCCGAAGAAGACGAGCCCGATGGCGCCGCTCGTGACGCCATAGACGAGGGTCCGATTGATCAGGTGGTCGATGTCGTATAGGCGGTAGCGGAGGATCGCGACCCCTATCGAAAGCGGGATGAGCATGAACGAGAACGTGAACATGAAGAAAAGGACCTCGTCGGAGATCAGGTTACCGATGAATGAGAGCGAGAAAAGCATCGCGATAGCGAGAAATACGACGCCGACCGCGTAGAGGAACCACTTGATCTGGAGGCGTGCGATGCCACGCGACCGACGGAAGCGGATAACGACGGCAGCCCAGGAGATCGCCAGGAACGCGAACGCGAGAGGGACGGCCGCCGTCTGGTTGACGAGGACGTCGAGCGGCGCCAGACCGGCCACAGCCAGTGGGTTTGGCGCGCTTGTGCCGATGCTCGTTCCGGATTGGAGTACTGGTCGCCCGAACCCAACCCCGACG
>JANMWW010000126.1:0-8719 GCA_031394155.1 Chloroflexota bacterium
CAGGCGGGACATCGTGAAGATCGCGCGCGCGATCGCCTCCGCCTGGCCACGCTCCTCACCCTCGGGGCCGGGATATGCCCCGGGCGTGTCCACGAAGGTGATGAGCGGAAGGTGGAATTTCTGTGCGATGCCGTAGAGGCGTATCGCTTTCCGGTAGCCCTCGGGGTGCGGCATCCCGAAGTTGCGCTGGATGTTCTCCTCGGTCGACGCGCCCTTCTGCTCGCCGACGACGACGACCGGCCGGCCGTCGAGCTCCGCGATGCCGCCGACAATAGCGGGGTCATCACGGAAGCCGCGATCGCCGTGCAGCTCCTGGAAACGATCGAACACGCGCGTGATCACATCGAGGGCGTGCGGGCGCTTGATGTTGCGCGCGGCTTGCACGGCATCCCACGCGCTGCCGCGCGCGGCGAGCTGTGAGGACTCGGTGATCAGCTGGGCGTCCTCGGCGAGATGGCCGTTGCTGTCGGTGGCCTTCTTCGATCCGACGAGTCGCTCGAGCATCGACACCTACAGGCTCCAGCGCACGTCTTGCGACGCCGCGCGGAAGGCGGTCAGAAAGAACGCGACGCGGTCGCGCAGCTGTGCCCTTGGGACGATCTGATCCAGGAAGCCGCGCTCGAGCAGAAATTCGGATCTCCCGAACCCGATCGGCAGCTTCTCGCCGACCGTGCCGCTCGTGACACGCTCGCCGGAGAAGCGGATCAGCGCGCCGGGCTCAGCGAGAATGAGATCGCCAAGCGATGCGTACGACGCGAGCACGCCGCCGGTCGTCGGGTCGGTGATGATGCTCACGAAAGGCACGCCGGCGTCGTCGAGCCGCGCAAGCGCCGACACGATCTTGCCCATCTGCATGAGCGCAAGCGTTCCTTCCTGCATGCGCGCGCCACCCGACGCGGAGACGATCACCAGCGCGCGACGATCGGCCAGTGCGCGCTCCGCGGCGCGCGTGATCTTCTCGCCGACGACGCTGCCCATCGAGCCGCCCATGAAATCGAAGTCCATGACGACGAGCTCCACCGGATTGCCGCCGATGGCCGCCGTTCCCGTGATGACCGCATCCTTCTCGCCGCTCTTGATCTGCGCCGCTGCGATCCGCTCGGGATAGGGCTTGCTATCGGTGAAGCCGAGGGGATCGCCGGAGACCAGAGACGCGTCCTGCTCGATGAATGTGTCCTTGTCCACCAGCAGCTCGACCCGCGGGCGCGCCCCCATACGGAAGTGGTGCTCGCACTTGCTGCAGACGCTCATGTTCCGCGCGAGCTGCTTGTTGAACAGCATCTCGCCGCAGGACGGGCACTTCGTCCAAAGGCGGTCTGGGAACTCCTTGGGCCTGCGCCCGAAGGGCATCCGCAGTCTCACTTGGGCTGCTCTTCACGGTACCAGCAGAGTCCCACCACACCGGGACCGGCGCGCGCGCCGATCACCGCGCCGGCCTCGGCGGTCCAGTGCTCGACGCAATGGAACTGCTCCTGCACCCAAGCGGTCAGGTCGCGCGCACGGTCGGGCTCATTCGTGTGCAGCGTGCAGGCATGGATACGCGAGCCCGCCGGCACTCGTTCGAGCATGATCTCCTTCATGCGCGCGATCGCCTTGTCGCGCGTGCGCACTCTGTCGATCGGCAACACGACGCCGTCCTTCACGTCGAGGATCGGCTTCACCTGCAACATCGACCCGAACAGCGCCTGCGCGCCGGAAACGCGCCCAGAGCGCTTCAGGTATTCGAGCGTGTCGGCGACCGCGAGCAGCGGGATCGTGCCGGCCATCTTCTTCGCGAGCGCGGCGGCCTCGTCGAACGAGCCGCCGCTCCGCCGCAGACGGCCGACCGCCGTCGCGATGAGCGCGATGCCTCCGGCCAGGGAGCGCGTGTCGATGACTTCGATGCGCGAGCCGGTGGCCGAGGCCGCGGCCTGCGCCGTCGTCTCGGCCACGGAGTACGTCGTCGAGAGCTCCGTCGCGATGACGAGCACCAGGATCTGCTTGGTGCCCTCCTTCAGGATGCCGTCGTACACCTCGCGCGTCTCGCCGAGGGACGGAGTGGACGTGCCTGTGATCACGCCTGGCGCCGCGATCTTGCGATAGAACTCTTCGTCGGTCAGGTCGACCCGCGCGGTGAAGGTCTCCTTCCCGATGTCCACGTGCAGCGGCAGCAGATGAATGTCGAACTCGCGCTCGAGCTCCGGAGTCAGGCAGGCCGTCCCATCGACGACGATCGCGAATTTCTCACTCATCCTTGTTCGACGCTCCTCGTGTTTCTCATGCCGGGCGCACGTCGCCGGCGATGACGCGCTCGACGCCGGCAGCCGTGCGGATCAGGAGTGCGCCCTCGTCATCGATGGCTGTCGCGACGCCGCCGAAAGGTTCGCGTCCGGCGGCGCGGACCTCGACGCGCTTGCCGATCAGCGAACAGCGCTCGCGCCATTCATCCATCGCGCGCGCGCGCGCTCCCGCGTCGTCGAGGCGGTCGAGCTCGGCGGAGATGCGCGCGAGCAGCGCGAGACGGTCGGCAGCGCGCCCGGCGATAGCGAGCGACGTCGCCGTCACGCGCAGCTCCGGCGGAAAGTCTTCCAATCGCTGGTGCACGTTGACGCCTATGCCCATCACCAACAATCCTCCGCCTCCGTCCGACGATCCGTGTGCCAGCGCGCCCGCGACCTTCTTCCCGGCCAGCTCCACGTCGGTGGGCCATTTTAGGTGCGCGCCACGCGTCCCAAGCGCGTCGAACGCGCGCGCGATCGCAACGCCTGAAAGTGCCGCGAAGAGCGCGGGCGCAGCGGGCGCGGGCCGGATGATCCATGACGCGAGGAGGCTGGTGCCCGCAGCCGCGTGCCATGCGCGTCCATGTGTGCCCTGGCCGGCGCGCTGCTCATCGGTCACGACGATGCCGGGGCCGGAGCCCTCGTTCGCGAGCGCGCGCGCCCGCGTCTGCGTCGAATCGATGCTCGCGTGGTACTCGATGTCGCGCCCGAGGTCTCGCGCGACCGCGGATCGTACCGCGGCGTGCTCGAGGAGTCGCAGCCGCGGCACCCCTAGCGGATGACCTGCGCGCCAGCCGCGCGCACGCGTAACACCCGGCCGCGCCCGCCGACGCCGTGCTCCGCCGCGGTCTCCTCCATCGCGGACACGACGCGCGGCGCGAGCCGCACGGGAGCGATCGCGAGGACGCTCGGCCCGGCACCCGAGAGCGCCGCGCCGAAGGCACCAGCGGCGCGAGCAGCCGCGATGATCTCGCCGAGCGCAGGGACCAGGCTCGTGCGCGCGGGCTGATGCAGACGGTCGTTCATCGCGAACGACAGCAGCGCGCCATCCGAGCGCAGCACCGCGGCGACGAGCGCGGCGGCGTGGGACAGATTGAAGACCGCGTCTTCGCGAGAGACCTGATCGCTCAACACGGCCCTGGCTCTGTCCGTTGAGAGAGTGGCATTCGGGACATACACACAGATTCGCCATGTGCGCGGAAAGGGAATGCGCGTCGCGACCGGGCCGCCATCGTCGGTGAGGGCAACGGTCATCCCGCCGTACAGAGATGCGGCGACGTTGTCGGCGTGACCCTCGACCTCGCTCGTCACGCGCAGCAGCGAGCCTCGATCGAGCGGTTCACCCAGGAGCGCGTTCGCCGCGACCGCCCCGCCAACGATCGCAGCGGCGCTCGAGCCAAGCCCGCGTGCGATAGGAATGGCGGAGCGTTGCTCGATGTGCTGCGGCGGGAGATTCGCACCGGCTGCCTTTGCCGCGGCACGCGCGCCCACGACGAAGAGGTTGTCTTCGCCGATCGGCACACCGTCCCCTTCGACGTTCACGGTCCAGGCGCGGGCGGCGCGCAGCTCGAACTCTGCGAGCAACGGTAGCGCGACGGCGAAGGAGTCGAACCCCGGTCCGAGGTTCGCACTCGATGCCGGAACGCGGACCTTCATGTGATCGCGAGGACGTCGCGTACGGCGCGCGCGGTCGCATCGACCTCGGTGAGCTTGCCGGCCAGCGACATGCCGGCGTCCGGATCCTTCAGACCGTTCCCGGTGAGGACGCACACCACCCGCCGAAGCTCCTTCGTCCTGCCAGCGGCGGCGAGCTTGCGCAGGCCTGCGAGCGACGCGGCGCTCGCCGGCTCGCAGAACACTCCCTCGCGCGCGGCGACATCGCGGTAGGCAGCCATGATCTCCGCGTCGCTCACCGCCTCGATCGCGCCACCCGATTCATCACGCGCGGCGACAGCGGTCTTCCACGATGCCGGATCGCCGATGCGGATCGCGGTGGCGACGGTCTGCGGATCGGCGACCTTCGTGCCGCGCACGATCGGTGCAGCGCCCTCGGCCTGAAACCCATACATGCGCGGAAGCGAGCTCGACATCCCTGCGGCTCGCGCCTGCGTGAAGCCGCGCCAGTACGCGGTGATGTTTCCGGCGTTGCCCACAGGGATGAGGAGCGCGTCGGGCGCACCTTCGAGCACTTCGCAGACCTCGAACGCCGCGGTCTTCTGGCCTTCGATTCGGTGCGGATTGATGCTGTTCACGAGCGTGACTTCGCTGGACGCGCCGAGCTCGCGCACGACCGCGAGGGCGTCGTCGAACGCGCCGCGCACCGCGACCACACGAGCGCCGAACGCGATCGCCTGCACCAGCTTTCCGACCGCGACGTAGCCGGCGGGCAGGACGACGGTGCACGGCAGACCCGCACGCGCCGCGTACGCCGCCGCCGACGCAGCGGTGTTACCGGTGGAGGCGCAGAGGATCGCGCGCGAGCCTTCTTCCATCGCCTTTGCGACCGCGACCACCATGCCGCGATCCTTGAACGATCCCGTCGGGTTCGCGCCCTCGACCTTCAGCCACACCTCGGCGATGCCGCATTCGCGTTCGAACGACGGCGCGCGCAGCAGCGGCGTATTGCCTTCGCCGAGTGTGATGCGCGGTGTGCGGGCGGTCACGGGCAGGTGCGCAGCGTAGCGATCGATGAGCGAGAGGGCCGTGGGCACGCGGCGATGGTACCTGCGGCCTAGCATGGGGCCCGAATGCGCCTTACGAAGAGCGACGTCCAGCTATTACGCATCGTCGGCTTCCTGTTCGCGGTGTATCTCGCGATCCAGGTGTTCGCGCAGTTATGGCAGGCGGTGGGCGCGATCGGGGACGTGCTGCTCATCTTCGTGGCAGCCTGGGCCGTCGCGTACCTGCTCGCGCCGCTGGTGCGCCGCATCGACGAGCGCACGCCGCTCGACCGCACGATGTCGGTGATCCTCGTGTACATCGGCGTCGGGATCGTCCTCGTGATCCTCACGTCGATCGTCGTGTCACCGCTGTCGCAGCAGCTGGCGGACTTCGGGGCGCGCGCGCCGGAGTACGGGAATCTCGCGGCGCAGGCTGTCGTGAACGCTCAGGCCACGCTCCACGGCGTCGGGCTCCAGGTCGATCTCACCGAGATCTACGGCACGCTGCCGCAGCGCGTCGGTGCGATCGCGAGCTCCTATGCCGCCGACATCCTCGGGGTGGTATCGGCCACGGCGGGCGCGTTCTTCAATCTCACGCTCATCCTGATCATCGGGTTCATCTTGCTCAACGACGGCGCCGGGCTGTGGCAGCGGTTCATCCTTCGTCTGCCGGCCGAGCGCCGGCGCGAGGCGCAGCTCCTGCGCGAGAGTGCAGACCGTTCGTTCGGAGGCTTCATCCGCGGCTCGCTGCTGCTCGGGACGATCTACGGGATCGCGACCCTGGTGTACCTGGTGCTCTTCAGCATTCCGTTCTCGGGCGTGCTGGCGATCGTGTCCGGATTGACTGTGATCATCCCGTTCTTCGGACCGATCATTGCGATGATCCCGGTCCTCGGTGTGACCGCGGTCGCCGCGAGCGATCGCCTGCTCTGGGTCTTCATCGCGACGATCCTGCTGCAGCAAGTCGCGCTCAACGTCATCAGCCCGCGCATCATGTCCAAGAGCATCGGGATCCATCCGATCTTCGTCTTCTTCTCGCTCCTGCTCGGTGCGAAGATCGCCGGCTTCTGGGGCGTCGTGCTCGCAATGCCCGTCGCGGGGATCCTCAACACGCTCATCCAATACGCCTGGGACGTGGCGACCGGCCGACCCGCGCCCCAGGAGCCGGAGACAGGGGTGGACGCGTCGTGACCAAGAACCAATCTCGAACATGCGCTCACGCTCGTGCCTGAGCGCCACATCCTCGTGACCAACGACGACGGCATCGACGCGGACGCACTGCCGCCGCTGGCCGATGCGCTCGCGCGCGTCGGCGAGGTCGAGATCATCGTGCCGGAGCGCAACTGGAGCGGCGCGTCGCACAGCATCACGCTCTTCCGCCCGCTGCGCGTCCACGCGACGAAGCTGCGCAGCGGCCACGCCGCATATATGACCGATGGCTCCCCCACCGACTGCGTGCGCCTCGCTGCGCTCGGCTTCCTGCGCCACAAGCCGGATCTCATCGTGAGCGGCATCAACCGCGGCGCGAACATGGGCGACGACATCACCTATTCGGGTACGGTCGCGGCCGCGATGGAAGGACTTCTCTCCAACATCCCGTCGATCGCGATCTCCATCGGCTCGTTCGGCGGCGACACCGACTACAGCAGCGCGGCGTCATTCGCGGCGCTCCTCGCGGGCAACATCCTCGAGCGCGGGCTGCCGCCAGACACGCTCCTCAACGTGAACATCCCGCCACTTCCGCGGGACCAGATCGCCGGCGTCGAAGTCACGCGTCTGGGGAAGCGCACGTACCGCGATCAGCTCGTCGAGCGGCTCGACCCTTACGGCAACCCCTATTACTGGGTCGGCGGACCGGCGGTGAGCGATGACGCGGAGCCGGGGACGGACGTGGCCGCGATGCTCGCCGGCAAGATCAGCGTCACGCCGATCATGCTCGACATGACGAACCACAAGCTGCTCGACGAGCTGATGCAGTGGGACTGGGGCTGGAGCGCTCCGGTCGAGACGACCGCCGGCTAGATCAGGTCGACCTGGGCGCGACGCCGCACGTCCCGCAGCGATCCTCAGACGACACGGCTCACCCGCTCCGCGGCCGTCTGGGCGGCCGGCAGGACGAAGGGTCGGCCCTCGTGCGCGATCACCGTGAGGCCGGGACCGAAGACCTCGTGGACGAGGGCGGCGGTGATCACCTCGCGCGGAGCACCGTCGCGCACCACAGCGCCGTCGTCGAGCACGACGACCCGCGACGCGAGCGCAGACGCGAGATTGAGGTCATGGAGCACGGCCACGACCACCAGTCCGCGTTCACGCGCGAGGCGCGCGACGTGCTCGAGCGCGGCGCGCTGATGCGCCGGGTCGAGGTGCGCGGTCGGCTCGTCCAGCAGCAGGACCTCGGCCTCTTGCGCCAGAGCCATCGCGAGCACGGCCCGCTGGCGCTCGCCGCCGGAGATGCGATCGATGCGCCGCTCGGCGAGATCGAGCGAGTCGAGCTCCTCGAGCGCGCGTCGCACAGCGAGGGCGTCGCCCGCGCTCAGCAATCCCAACGTCCCCATCCGGGAGGTACGTCCGAGCGTGACGACCTCGCGCACCGTGAATGGGAACAGCGTTTCGAAGATCTGCGGGACGACCGCGATGTGACGTGCGACCGCCGCGCGATCGAGCGTCGCGATGTCGACGCCATCGATCATCACGCTTCCGCTCGTTGGCCGTACAAGGCCAGCGAGCACGCGCAGCAGCGTCGACTTCCCGGCGCCATTCGGCCCGACGAGCGCGACGATCTCGCCCGGGCCGGCATCCAGATCGATGCCGCGCAGGACCTCGCGATGGTCGTAGCCGGCGCGCACTTCACGAGCGCAGAGTGTCGTCACACGATCACCCTGCGCGATCGCACGAGCAAGACCAGGAAGAACGGCGCACCGATGATCCCCGTGATCACGCCGACCGGCAGCTCGGCCGGCGCGAGCATCGTGCGGGCGCCGAGATCCGCGAGAACGAGCGCGGCCGCACCCGCTGGGAAGCTGGCGATCAGCAGACGGCGATGCGTGGCGCCAAGCACGAAGCGAAGCGCGTGCGGGACGACCAGGCCAACGAAACCCACGAGCCCGGCGATCGCGACGGCCGCGCCCGTGAGGAGCGCGGTGGTGGCAAGGACCGCGCCAGTGGTGCGGTCGAGGTTGATCCCCAGAGCCGCGGCGGTCTCCTCGCCGAACGCGTACGCGTCGATGCGCGGCGCCAGGAGCACCGCGGCCGCGATGCCGACGGCGATCACGGCCGCAGCCACGGCGAGCTCGCTCCAGCTGATCACCGATACCCCACCCTGAAGCCAACCGAGAACCGCGCGCAGGCGGAGCGCGAGACGATCGCTCGATACCAGGATCAACGTGACGATCGCGCCCGCAAAGGACGTGAGCACCACACCGGCGAGCAGCACCGTCAGCACGGTCGTGCCGCCGCCGAGCCGTGCGAGACGCCAGACCAGCGTGATGGCCGCGATCGCGCCAGCAAAAGCCGCGAGCGGCACGATGGCCGCGCTGGCGCCCAGCGCGACCGCGATGACCGCGCCGAGCGAAGCGCCCGCGGACGTCCCCGTAACGAATGGGTCGGCCAGCGGATTACGGAGGAGCCCCTGAAGCAGCGTTCCCGCGCCGGCGAGCGCGCCGCCGACGAGCGCCGCGCCGAGAACGCGTGGAAGACGCAGCTCGCGAATGATCGTCCCGCTCGTGCTGTCCGTGCCGAGGAGCGCCCCCAGCACGTCCCCCGGTCCGATGGCCACGGCGCCGATGAAGACCCCCGCGGCCG